>JADIML010000197.1 GCA_017694765.1 Candidatus Scybalomonas excrementavium | reverse complement strand
AAAATCAACTGTGTATATGGCTCTTCTACTTCTTTCACAAACAATACTTGATCATCTTCATTTAATTTCGTTGCCATAACTTCTTTTTTCGTCACTAAAAACTCACTGCCACTTACTTGTTTTACCATTCCTGATTTGGTTCCAAATAGTAATTGTTTTTCTCCAATTTGCTGTCCAACACCTAGATAAATTATTTGTTCATTTGCACTTTTATAATTGCATAAATTATCAATTGGTACGCCTTTATCTCTAAATTTTCCATATGGGATATCGAGTATTTTGATAGAATGTAAAACACCTTGGTCGGTAAAGAGATAAAGCCTATCTGTATTCATACATCGAATTATATGCGTCTGCTCTGCATGTGCTGCTTCTTTATTTCTTTCATAAGTGGCAACATCTATCGTACGAACATATCCTAAACGATCCATAAGTACAACAAGTTCTGTTTCTTCTAGTTTTTCTTCATAGACTGCTTCTGCACGATTTTCAATCACTGTCTTTCTACTAACTCCAAATTCTTTCTTAAATCCTTCTAATTCCTTTAATAAAACTTTTCTCATACTGGATTCATTGTGTAAAATATCTTCATATTTTGCAATATCTTGGAGTGTTTTTTCATACTCTTTTTGTAAGGTATGAATTTCTAATCCAATTAAACGATACAATCTCATTTCTAAAATGGCAGTTGCTTGAGCTTCTGTAAAACATAAATTTTTTGCCTCTTTTTCTGATGTTTTCGTACGGAAAGAAATTCCTTCTACTTCTCCATGAACAAGACATGCTTTTGCCTGCTTTAAATTTTTACTTCCACGAAGAATTTCAATAATTAAATCAATGATATCGTAAGCCTTAATTAAGCCTTCTTGAATTTCTTTTTTCTTATTTGCTTCTTTTAATAGTGTTGTATATTTTCTTGTTAAAATGCTGTATTGAAATTTTGTAAAATGAGCAAAAAATTGTTTGAGTCCGATTACTTCTGGCTTTCCATCTGCAACTGTTAGCATATTGACACCAAATGTATCTTCTAACTTCGTCTTTTTATAAAGCAGATTTTCAATTTTACTCGCATCTGCATTTTTCTTCAATTCTAAAACAATACGTATTCCATCTTTTCCACTTTGGTTTGATATGTCTGCAATATCTGTTGTAACACGATTTTCAATTAAGTTGGCTACATCATTTAAAAACTTACCAATTCCAGCTCCTACCATTGTATATGGAATTTCTGTAATAACAAGCGCTTCTTTTCCACCTTTTAGTTTTTCGAAAGAAACGCTTCCTCGAATTTTAATTTTCCCACTTCCTGTTTCATAGATAGATAATAAATCATCTTTATTGACAATCACTCCACCAGTTGGAAAATCTGGTCCTTGCATAACCTCTAATAATTGTTCTGTCGTAATCGTAGGATTTTTGATATAAGCTCTAGCAGCTTCTATGACTTCTGCTAAATTATGTGGTGGGATACTAGTTGCCATACCAACGGCTATCCCTTCTGCTCCATTTACAAGAAGGTTTGGAATACGAACCGGTAATACTTCTGGCTCTTCTTCGTTTTGATCAAAGTTTGGAATAAAATCTACAACATCTTTATCAAGATCTGCTAAAAAGGCTTCTTGTGTAATCTTTTGTAGGCGAGCCTCTGTATAACGCATGGCAGCAGCTCCATCGCCTTCGATAGAACCAAAGTTTCCATGTCCTTCAACTAATGGCATTCCTTTTTTATATTCTTGTGACATGACAACAAGTGATTCATAAATAGAGCTATCACCATGGGGGTGAAATCGCCCCATAGTATCCCCTACAATACGGGCAGATTTACGGAAAGGTTTATCATATTTAACACCCAACTGCATCATATCATATAAGGTTCTTCGTTGTACTGGTTTTAAACCATCTCGAATATCAGGTAACGCTCTTGCTATAATAACGCTCATCGCATAATCAATATACGACTTTTGCATAACTTCTGTATAATCTGTTCTTAAAATACGATCCATGAAATTTGCTTACTCCTTTTTAAATATCTACTTCTGCATCATTTGCATGAGTTTTAATGAAATTACGTCTTGGTGGAACATCACTTCCCATAAGAAGCTCTGTTACTTCTGACGCCATTTTCGCATCTTCAATTTCTACTTGTTTTAAATATCTTGTATCTGGATTTAAAGTCGTATCCCAAAGTTGCTGTGGATTCATTTCGCCAAGCCCTTTATAACGCTGTAATTCAAAAGAACCTCTATGAGTTTTTCGATATTTTTCTAAAGCTCGATCATCATATAAATATTCTTCTTTTCCTCTCTTTGGTGTTGCTTTATAAAGTGGTGGCATCGCAATATAGATATGCCCATTATAAATAAGCTCTGGCATAAAGCGATAAAATAAAGTGAGTAACAATGTGCAAATATGTGCCCCATCTACATCGGCATCGGCCATAATAATAATTTTATGATACCGTAATTTGCTAATATCAAAGTCATTTCCATAGCCTTCTGAAAAACCACAACCAAAAGCATTAATCATAGATTTTATCTCTGCATTGGCTAAAACTTTATCCATACTTGCTTTTTCTACATTTAATATTTTCCCACGAATTGGCAAAATTGCTTGATATTTTCGATCTCTTGCCACTTTAGCACTTCCACCAGCAGAATCTCCTTCTACGATAAAAATTTCACAAATAGAAGGATCTTTACTTTCACAGTTTGCTAATTTGCCATTGGAATCAAACGAATATTTTTGTTTTGTAATTAAATTCGTTTTTGCTCGTTCTTCGGTTTTGCGAATTTTAGCAGCTCGTTCTGCACAAGCTAATACTTCTTTTAACTGTTCTAAATGGCGATCAAAATAAAGGACCGTTTCTTCTCCTGTCACCTTACTTACAGCTTTCGAAGCATCTGGATTATCCAATTTCGTTTTTGTCTGTCCTTCAAATCTTGGATCAGGGTGTTTAATGGATATAACTGCTGTCATACCATTTCGAATATCTGTACCAGTAAAGTTTGGTTCTTTTTCTTTTAATACTCCAATTTCTCTGGCATAACTGTTCATAACTGTTGTAAATTGAGTTTTAAATCCAGTAATATGAAGTCCACCTTCTGCATTATAGATATTATTACAAAATCCTAATACATCTTCATGAAAATCATCGGTATATTGAAAAGCAACTTCTACAGTAATATTGTCTGATTCTCCTTTAAAATATACTGGTTTATGAATCGGATTTTTATTTTTATTCATATCTTTTACAAATCCTATAATTCCATCTGGTTCATGAAACGTGAATGTTTCCACTTCTTCTTTTCTACGATCCTCAAATACAATCGTTAAATTTGGATTTAAATACGCTGTTTCATGTAAACGGCTTTTGATCTCTTCTGCGCTAAAATTTGTTCGTTCAAAGATTTCTGGATCTGGAATAAAATTAATCCAAGTACCTGTCTTTCTCGTCTTTCCTACTACTGGAAGAAGTCCATCAATAAGTTCCACAGTTGGATTTCCTCTTGAATAAGAATCGTAATGAATTTGTCCATCTCGACTAATTCGAACTTCTAATTTAACAGATAATGCATTGACAACCGAAGAACCAACTCCATGAAGCCCTCCACTTGTTTTATAAGAAGCTCCATCAAATTTTCCACCTGCATGAAGTGTTGTAAAAATTAATCGCTCCGCTGAAATCCCTTTTTTATGCATACTAACAGGAATTCCTCTTCCATTGTCGTTAATTGTTGCAGAACCATCTTTTTCCAAAAAAACTTCAATTTTATCACAATGTCCTTCTAAATGCTCATCAACAGCATTATCAACAATTTCGTATATTAAATGATTTAACCCTTTTCGTCCTGTACTTCCAATATACATTCCAGGACGTTTTCTGACAGCTTCTAAGCCTTCTAAGACAGAAATACTGTCAGCATCATATTGTTGTTTTCCCATATTACAATCCTTTCTTTTATCAACATTTTCTTATCATCATGATCCGTTACTTTGAAGAAATAAGTAACCTTCATTTCTATTCTTTGATATTTTTGATAGTTGGAGTAAAACACATGTCTCTCTTACACTCCTTTTACTCTGTATTTGAGCCATTTGCTAATTATAGCATAGAATACCAAAAAAATGAACACATGTTTGTTGTTTTTTTAAAGAAAAAAGATGCCACATAATTTATGTGACACCTTTTCTACAAGTGACAGCGATTTTCATTAAAATCTAAAATCGCGATTTCCTTTTTCAATTTCTTCTAAATATTTTTCTGCTGTTTCTTTTGCTTTTGGATTTGTAATGTATTCTAACTGTTCTTTGATCAATTTTTCTCCCTTTTCTTTTGTATCTTCGGAAGCATAATCAGTTAAATATTCTTTCAATGTTAAAAGAGCATTTGGTTGGCAACAGTTAGCAATTTGTCCAGATTTTACAAGTGACATAAAGCGATCTCCTGTACGCCCTTCTCGATAACAAGCCGTACAGAAACTTGGAATATAACCAAGTTCTTCTAACCAATTTACAACTTGATCTAGTGTTCTTGTATCACTCACATCAAATTGTGCTGAATTTTCTTCTTCTGGTTCTTCCTCTACATAACCACCAACGCTTGTTCTAGATCCACCACTAAGCTGAGATACACCAAGCTCTAATACTTTTTCTCTTGTTTTTTGAGATTCTCTTGTGGATACAATCATACCTGTATATGGAACAGCAATACGAATGACAGATACAATTTTCATGAAAATTTCATCAGAAATCGCATCTTTAAAGTCTTCTTTATTAATATCATCTGCTGCACAAATACGTGGTACGCTAATCGTATGAGGTCCAACTCCAAATGTTGCCTCCAAATGCTCTGCATGCATTAAAAGTCCTGTAAAATCATATTTGTAAGTGTGAAGACCAAATAATACTCCAAGACCAACATCGTCAATTCCTGCTTCCATAGCACGATCCATTGCTTCTGTATGGTACGCATAATTGCTCTTTGGTCCTGTTGGATGTAATTTTTCATAGTTATCTTTATGATAAGTTTCTTGGAATAAAATATAAGTTCCAATTCCTGCATCTTTTAACTTACGATAATTTTCAACGGTTGTTGCAGCAATATTGACATTGACACGGCGAATGGCACCATTTTTATGTTTAATATCATAAATTGTTTTAATACTTTCTAAAATGTATTCCAATGGATTATGTAATGGATCTTCTCCTGCTTCTAAAGCAAGACGTTTATGTCCCATATCCTGTAGAGCAATGACTTCTTTACGAATTTCTTCTTGTGTTAATTTCTTACGAGCAATGTGTTTATTTTTTGCATGATAAGGGCAGTATACACAGCCATTTACACAATAGTTTGATAAATATAAAGGAGCAAACATTACGATACGGTTACCATAAAATTTCTGTTTAATTTCCTTTGCTAGTTTAAACATTTTTTCAACTAAATCTGGCTCATCGCATTCTAATAAAAGAAGTGCTTCTCTATGAGTTAATCCTTTACAATCTTTTGCACGCTCAAGTAAAGATTCAATTAACTCGCGATTATTTTTATTTTCTTGTGCATATGCTAATGTATCAAGAATTTCTTGGTGGTCAATAAATTCTTCTGCCACTTTTGATTTTGGATTATACATATTTCTACCTCTTTTCTTATTCCTTATAACTTTCTATTTTTTACAAATTTATAAAACAATATATAAAACTAAATTTATTATAATGTCTTTTTATAATACCTTTGTTTCTTCTACATCACTAAGCCTTTTCTATTTTTGCTAAATGATGCACCTATTATATGCTATAAACGTATAGCACAGCTCCTTTCTAGCTGTTTGTCTTCTAAGTTCAGCATAACTAGCATAGCACAAAACCCTAAAACATACAAGTATACCGCTTTTGGCTTACAATTTTAGGAAACACTTAAGAAATTTGTCACATTTTTTTTACATTTTTTTCTTGCTATTTTATGTAATTAATGTTATGATAGGCGTGTTCTTATACAAAAATGTTCAGAATAATGTGAATATTCATTTTACTCTATTCTTATTCATTTTTTGTATATTTAAGTCATATATTTTATGACGAACATATATCTCTATTTATTTTTATTTTAAGGAGGTACCATTATGAATAAGGGTACAGTAAAATGGTTCAACAGTGAAAAAGGTTATGGTTTTATTAAAACAGAAGATGGTAAAGATGTATTCGTACACTTCTCTGCTATCGTAGCCGATGGTTTTAAAACATTAGAAGAAGGTCAAAACGTTTCTTTTGATATTGAAGAAGGCAACAGAGGTCCTCAGGCTTCTAACGTTGTTGTTCTTGCATAAATCAAGTTGATCCTAGATCCTAAAGGGCTGTCACATAAAATTTTATGTGACAGCCCTTTTTCATGATTCAGATTATGAAGAAGTTTCTCTAAAATGTCATTCCCATGTCCATTAAAACACCTGATATGCGAAACATGCTAAAATCATAGTAAGAAGAATGATTCCTATAAAATGATTTTACAAAATTATTTGGCATATTCTAATAACTTCGTTTTTAATTCTCCTTCAATTTTCATCAACTCTATTTCTGCTTCCTTTCTCTTTTCTCTACCTTCTATTTGAATTTTTAACACTTCATCTAATGTTGAAATTAAAGATTCATTTGTATATTTTAAAGTTTCAATATCGACAATTCCTCGTTCGGATTCTTTTGCAGTTTCCACTGTTGCCATTTTAAGCGCCTCTGCATTTTTTCGAAGAAGCATATTGGTCATATCTGTCACTTCTCTTTGTGCCTGAATGGCTTGCTGTGAATGAGCAATTCCAAGTGCTAATACCATCTGGCTTTTCCAAAGAGGAATCGTATTCACAATGGTAGACTGAATTTTTTCGGACATCGTTGTGTCATTATTTTGTACCAAGCGAATTTGTGGTGCCATTTGGATAGAAATCATTCTTGTCAACTCTAAGTCGTGAATTTTCTTTTCAAAACGATTACATAAAGAAGTCATATCATTGACTGCCTGTGCATCTTCTGGCGATCCAGTTTGATTGGCTCTTTTCATTAAATCAGGTAATTCTATCTGTCTAATTTCTTCTAATTTTTTCTTTCCTGCCAAAATATACATCGTAATTTCTTTATAGTATGTTTTATTTAATTCATAAAGCTGATCAAGAACTGCAACATCTTTTAACAGTTGAATTTGATGTTTTTCCAATATATTACAAATTTCTGTTACATTAGTTTCTGCTTTTGCATACTTTGCCTTTAAATTATTAATACGATTGCTTGTCTTTTTAAAAAGACCAAATAACCCACCTTTTTCTTCTTCATCCACATCAAAATTTTTTAATTCAACTACAACATCTGAGAGCATTTTCCCAATTTCCCCTAAGTCTTTACTTTTTACATGTTCAAGAGCTGTCTCAGAGAAATTTGCCATTTTCTTTTGTGCACCTGCACCATATTGTAAAATTTGATTGGAGTTTCCAATATCAATCTGTTTTGAAAACTGCTCTACCATCTTTTTTTCTTCTTCTGTTAAAGGAATCTCCATGGTTTCCACTGCTTCTTTTTTCTCTTCTACTACTATTTCTTTTTGTTCCTCTGGAAATGGTTCAAAAGTAAGCGTTGGTGTATCTTGTAACATCTCTTCTAAACTACTCATCCTTTTGCTCCTCCTTAATATTTTCAAATTCGTTTCCAACAAGTCCTTCTCTTGCAAGCATTGTTTTTAATACAGAAATATCTGTCGCTACATCTAAGGCTTCATCTGCATAAAGCTCATTATACATATATTCTAAAGCAGAATTCATCGTATCTAGTGTTTCTTCAATTTGACTACACATTTTATCTATATTATCACTTTTTATCTCTTCTTGTTTCACCTTATGATATGCTGTTACTAATTTTAACATCGTAGGTAAATAGTAACTTTTTAACCTTTGAATTTCTTCTAGTTGATCGGGATGTTTTTCTACATACAAAAATATCTTTTCTGAAATCTTCTCCAACTGATATAGTTTTTCTGAAATAATAGGTTCTGGTAACGCATCATTTAATCTTCGAATTTCTGCTACCTGTGCTTTTCCTTCTTCAATTTCTTTTGCAATTGCTTTTTCTGCTTCTGAAAGTGTTTTGTCTTGTTCTCTTTTTTCTTCTTCTACTTGTTTTCTTCTCTCTAATTCCTCTTTTGTACGACAATATTGCTCATAAATTTCATTGGTACCGATTAGATACGTTTGACTTTTATCCAAATGTCCTTCTGGTAACATTCCAAGAGCTAACAT
>JADIML010000018.1 GCA_017694765.1 Candidatus Scybalomonas excrementavium | reverse complement strand
ACTATATATAGAGTATATTAGGTAGATAAATACGAGATATTGATGAAAATAAAATAAGAGAAAAGAAAAGGGTAGAAAAAAGACAAGAAAAGAGTTTTTTTGTGTTTATTTCTGCCTTTTTCTTGTGAATTTTCTATTGCAATCTATGGAATTATATACTAGAATAAAGACAGAGTGATGATTTATGGAGAGTTCGGGGAGTATTATTTTTGGATAAGGAGATGTTAGAAAGTATCTAGTTATGTATGCCAGCTAAATTCAGAAGATATGCAAAGGTACATTTGCTAGGAACGAATTTAGAGGGCTGTTTTTTTGTCCATGAAATCAAAGAAAGAATCACAAGACAGATATATGTATAAGCGTGGGAAAAAGAAAAAGACAGGAGACAGAGATGGAATTTAAGCATAAGTCGGTTTTATTAGAGGAAACCATCGAACAATTACATATTAAACCAGATGGAATTTATGTGGATGGAACGCTTGGAGGAGCTGGACATGCTTTTCATGTTTGTGAGCGCTTATCAGAAAAAGGAAGATTTATTGGAATTGATCAAGATGAAGCAGCGATTGCAACAGGAAAAGAACGCTTGGCTCAATTTGGAGAGAAGGTTACGATTGTTAGAAGCAATTATGTCAATATGCCACAAGTACTTCATCAATTGGGAATTCAGCATGTAGATGGAATTTTATTAGATCTTGGTGTATCCTCATATCAACTTGATAATGCCAAACGAGGATTTACATATCGTGAAGAAGATGCGCTCCTTGATATGAGAATGGATCAGCGTCAGGAGATGACAGCGAGAGATATTATTAATGGATATAGTGAACAAGAGTTGTATCGGATTATACGTGATTATGGAGAGGACAAGTTTGCCAAAAATATTGCGAAGCATATTGTCCGTAAGAGAGAAGAAGCACCAATTGAGACAGCTGGACAGCTTAATGAAATTATTCGTGCAGCGATTCCAGCAAAAGTTCGAGCAGTTGGTGGACATCCGGCTAAGAGAACTTACCAAGCGATTCGAATTGAGTTGAATCGAGAGTTAGAAGTGTTAAAAGAAAGTCTTGATCAGATGATTGACTTACTAAATGATGAAGGTAGACTTTGTATTATTACCTTTCATTCACTAGAAGATCGAATTGTAAAAAGTAGTTTTAAGAAAAATGAGAATCCTTGTATTTGTCCACCGGGATTTCCAGTATGTATGTGTAACAAGGAATCAAAAGGACGAGTTGTGACAAGGAAACCCATTATTCCATCAAAGGAAGAGTTAGAAGAAAATTCAAGATCAAAAAGTTCAAAACTTCGAGTATTTGAAAGGAAGAAAAAGATGTGATAAAGAGGTATAGACGATGGGAGAAAAACAACGTAATCTAGAAATATATGATGGAAATGCCGTCAGAAGTTATCCGGAAGAAAGCCCAATACGAAGGGGTGTCAGTCCAAGAAAACAAAATAGAAGTCGCTCTGTACGTAGAAATCAAGCACGTGCACGCTCCTTTAGTAAGGGATATACTATTCTTCTTGCAGTAGCAGTTGTTGCTACTCTTGCAATGTGTGTTCATTATATTACTGCCCAGAGTCAGCTTATTTATCAAAACAAGCATATGGCTAGTCTAGAACAGAAATTAAATAATCTGGTAGATGAAAACAATGCAACAAAGGAGCGCTTACAAAGTCTTATGGATTTGGATTACATTTATAAAGTGGCTACAAAAAAACTTGGGATGATATATGCTGGAGAAGATCAAATTATTTATTATGATAGTCAAAGTAAAGACTACTTAAGACAGTATGAAGAGATACCAGAAGAATAAAGAAGTAAGAAATTAAGGAGATAAAATGGCAAAAAGATCAGGAGTTTTCACTCGAAGAATGAAGGGGAAATTATTTATCGCATTTGTGATTGTATTATGCTTTTTTGGAATTGTCATGGTACGATTGACATTCATTAATTTTAAAGATGGGGCAAAATATGAAAAGCAAGTCTTATCACAGCAAAATTATACGACGATAACATTACCTTATGCACGAGGAGAAATTGAAGATCGAAATGGGACACCACTTGCTACAAGTGTTAAAGTCTATAATTTAATTATTGAGCCAAAAAATATTTTAGCTGCGGATACTCAAAGAAACAAATCTCTTTCTAAAAATCAGGAGAAAGATATTTATCAAAAAACAACGGTACAATCTTTGGTACAGTTTTTTGACGTT
The DNA here is from genome assembly GCA_017694765.1 of Candidatus Scybalomonas excrementavium. GTDB lineage: Bacteria > Bacillota > Clostridia > Lachnospirales > Lachnospiraceae > Scybalomonas > Scybalomonas excrementavium. The sequence goes on along the minus strand of JADIML010000018.1, from coordinate 22,002 downwards.
ACAGAAAGTGAGTTACATAAACTAATTGAAGAAAATCCAAATTCCTATTATCAAAAAGTCTTAAAACGATTAGAATATAGTGAAGTAAAAAAATTCCAAGATTATTTAGAAAAAGAATTAAAGATCACAAATTCAAAAGGAAAAGAAGAGACTATTAAATACGGAGATCGCATTAAAGGTGTTTATTTTGAGGAAGAATATAGAAGAAGTTATCCAAATAATGAACTAGCAAGTAATATTATTGGATTTTCCAACAGTGGAAATGTTGGAAGTTGGGGACTTGAACAACAATATAACAGCACATTAAATGGAATTAATGGACGTGAATACGGTTATATTAATGATAATACCCAATTAGAGAGAACAACGCAACCAGCCCAAAATGGAAATAATTTAATTACAACCATAGACGTTAATGTTCAAAGAATTGCAGAAAAACATATTCAAAAATTTATGAAAAAAGTAGGGGCTAGTAAGGGCGTCAATGTTTTAGTTATGGATCCAAATAATGGAGAAGTTTTAGCTATGGCAACAGATTCCACTTATGATCTAAATAATCCAAGAGAGGATAGTGTGTTAGAAAAACGCTATTCCAAAAGTGAAATTCAGAATATGAATGAAGAAGAGAAACTGAATGCTTTTAATCAAGTTTGGAGAAATGAATCCATTTCTAAAATTTTTGAGCCAGGTTCTACGTTTAAACCTTTTACAATTGCTGCTGGGTTAGAAGAACATACATTAACTGGAGAGGAAACTTATTATTGCAAAGGGTATTTGCAAAAAGAGAGTTGGCCTAATATGATTAAATGTCATAGCTACTATCAAGGCGGATTAGGGCTTATTACATTAAGTGAAGCCTTACAGCATTCTTGTAATGTAGCATTAATGGAGATTAATGATGCCAATGGAAAAGAAATTTTTACACAGTATGAGAAATTTTTTGGTTTTGGTAAGAAAACAGGTATTGATCTTCCGGGAGAAGAAAATGGACTTTTAATTGGTGCAGATAATATGGGAAGTGTAGACTTAGCTACTAATAGTTTTGGACAAAATATTAATGTGACAATGATTCAGCTTGCAAGTGCATTTGCTTCCTTGATCAATGGTGGGCATTATTATCAACCTCATCTTGTAAAACAAATTGTTGATGAGGATGGTAGCATTGTAAAAAATGTAGATAAGGTTCTTGTGAAGGATACAGTGTCCAAAAAGACAAGTGAATGGTTAAAAGATACTTTATACCAAACTGTAGAAAAGGGAACTGGAAAAGAGGCAAAAATTGATGGATACACAATTGGAGGAAAAACTGGAACTGCAGAAAAACAACCAAGAAGTGCAAATACATATGTCATCTCTTTTATCTCTTTTGTTCCAGTAGAAAAGCCAGAAGTTTTAATTTATGTTACAATTGATGAACCAAATTTAGTTCCACAAGATCAAACAGGCTACGCTGTTCGACTAAGTCATGATATTATGAAAGAACTGGTAACTTATATGAATATTCCAAAAACAAAAACAGTGAAAGAAACATCAAAAACAAAGAAATAAAACTTAGAACCAATGAAAAGACTCATAACCTCATGAAAGTGTTAATAAGATATAGTAATATTTTCATGGGGCTATGTTTTTATGTCGTATAAGAAAACCTATCATAAAAGAAAAATTATTATTGTAGGAACTATGTTAATTTTAGTAGCGAGTATACTCTGTATACGGCTTGGATTTTTAATGATAAAAAAATCTACCTATTATCAAAAATTAGCATTGGATCTTCACCAAAGAGAGCGTTCTATTAAGGCAGAAAGAGGAGTTATCTATGATAGAAATGGTGTTGTATTAGCTGGAAATAAGGCAGTATGCACAATCTCTGTGATTCACAGCCAAATAAAAGAACCAGAACAGGTGATAAAAGTTTTGCAAGAAGAACTTGGATTAGAAGAAAGCTATGTAAGAAAGCGTGTAGAGAAAGTTTCAGCAAGAGAGAAAATAAAAAGTAATGTTGAGAAAGAAATTGCTGATACAATACGTGCTTATAAATTGGATGGTGTTATGATTGATGAAGATTATAAGAGATATTATCCATATGAATCACTAGCTTCTAAAGTATTAGGATTTACGGGCAGTGATAACCAAGGAATCATCGGTTTAGAAGTAAAATATGATTCTTATTTATCAGGCAGTCCAGGAAAGATTTTAACATTAACAGACGCAAGAGGAGTAGAGGTTCCAAATGCAGCAGAAACGAGACAAGAACCAGTTGCAGGAAATCATCTTATTACTTCCATTGATGTTAATATTCAAAAATATGTGGAACAAGCTGCAACAAAAGCAATGAAATCCCATTCTGCAAAACAAGTATCTATCATTATTATGAATCCACAAAATGGAGAAATATATGCAATGGTGAATGTACCAGAATTTAATTTAAATGAGCCATATACTTTAATCGATAGTTTAAAATCACAAGAAAATGGAAATAATACACAAGAGCTTTTAAATCAAATGTGGAGAAATTCCAGTGTAAATGATACATATGAACCGGGTTCCACATTTAAAATCATTACAGCAGCAGCAGGTTTAGAAGAAAATGTAGTAAAAGTGACAGACACTTTTTCTTGTCCAGGGTTTCGAATCGTAGAAGACAGAAAAATTCGTTGTCATAAAACAGTTGGACACGGACAAGAAACTTTTCAACAAGGGATTATGAATTCTTGCAATCCTGTTTTTATGGATGTAGGAGCTAGAGTTGGAAAGGAAGCTATGTATAAAAATTATAAAAAGCTAGGGTTATTTGAAAAGACAGGAATTGATGTTCCGGGTGAAGCAAAGTCTATTATGCATAAGTTAGATAATATTGGTGCAGTAGAGCTTGCAACGATGTCTTTTGGGCAATCTTTTCAGATTACACCATTGGAGTTATTAAGAGCCGTTAGTGCTGTTATTAATGGTGGTACACTTATAACACCTCATTTTGGAATAGAGGTACAAAATAAAGAGGGACAATTAGTAGAAACGTTGTCTTATCCAACAAAAGAAAATGCCATTCGAAAAGAAACATCAGAGCTTATGAAGGAATTATTGGAATCGGTTGTTTCAGAAGGCTCTGGACAAAATGCAAAAATTGAAGGATTTCGAATTGGTGGAAAAACTGCAACAAGTGAGAAATTACCACGAAGAAGTGGAAAATACATATCCAGTTTTCTTGGATTTGCACCAGCAAACGATCCAAAGGTAATTGGATTAATTATGATTGATGAGCCAGTTGGTACGTATTATGGTGGAACGATTGCAGCTCCAGTCATGAAGGAAATATTTGAAAATATTCTCCCTTATCTTGGGATACAACAAGAATATATAGCTGTTCAGGAAGAAACTACCTCTTGAATAGAAGTAGGGAGAAAATTGTAAAATGAAGGATGGATAGGATGATGAAGTATGAAATACTATTGCCGGTTCTAACAGCATTTATGCTTAATGTCATATTAGGACCTATTGTGATACCTTTTCTAAAAAAACTGAAGTTTGGACAATTTGTTCGAGATGATGGACCAGAGTCCCATTTAAAAAAGTCAGGAACACCGACTATGGGTGGGCTTATTATTTTAACAGGAATTGTAATAACCTCACTTTTTTATTTAGAAGATTATAAAAATATTCGACCAATTTTATTTGTTACATTAGGTTTTGGATTGATTGGATTTTTAGACGATTACATTAAAGTTGTAATGAAGCGCTCTTTAGGACTTAGAGCGTGGCAAAAAATGTTAGGACAGATTCTTATCACTTCTATATTTGCATATTATTTAAATCATAATACAGACGTAGGAACTGCCATGCTTTTACCATTTTCTAATGGTAAGTTATTGGAAACAGGGGCTTTATATTTGCCGATTTTATTCTTTATTGTTCTTGGAACGGTAAATGGAGCAAATTTTACCGATGGACTCGATGGATTGGCTTCTAGTGTTACCGTTTTGATTGCTGTATTTTTTACCGTTGTAGCAATTGGAACAGAATCAGGAATTGAACCGATTACTTGTGCAGCCGTTGGAAGTATTTTAGGTTTTTTAGTATACAATGTGTATCCAGCTAGAGTTTTTATGGGAGATACAGGTTCTTTAGCCTTAGGTGGCTTTGTCGTATCAACAGCATATATGCTAAGAATGCCGTTGTTTTTAGCAATTGTAGCTTTTATCTATTTAATTGAAGTATTATCTGTTATCATACAGGTAATTTCTTATCATACAACAGGAAAACGTGTCTTTAAAATGGCACCAATACACCATCATTTTGAATTAAGCGGGTGGCCAGAGACAAAAGTAGTAGCAATTTTTTCAATTGTTACTGCGATTTTATGTCTGATTGGCTTACTTGGATTATAAGGAGGAAGAGAAAACCATGGAATTTGTACAAAAAAAATTTCTTGTAGCAGGGACAGGATTAAGTGGAATTGGAGCAACGAATCTATTATTAAGAAAAGGAGCAAATGTCATTTTGTATGATGGCAATGAATCTTTAGATTCTAGCAAAATTCTTAGTCAGTTAGAACGTACAGAGCGGGTATCTCTCATTCTTGGAACATTAAGAGAAGAGAATATAAAAGGAATTGAAGCAATGATTATTAGTCCAGGAATTCCTTGTGATGCACCATTTACAAAAATAATAAGAGAAAATAATATTCCGATTTGGAGTGAAATAGAGTTAGCCTTTTTAGCTGGAAAAGGGACAGTTGTTGGAATTACAGGAACAAATGGAAAAACAACAACAACAGCTTTAGTTGGTAAAATTATGAAAGATTATTATAAAAGTGTCTTTGTTGTTGGGAATATAGGAACTCCTTATACAAGTGTGGTAGAAGACATGGAAGATGATAGTGTAATCGTGGCAGAAATTAGTAGTTTCCAATTAGAGACTATTCAGAAATTTAAGCCTAAAATTAGTGCTGTATTAAATGTAACACCAGATCATTTAGATCGTCATAAGACAATAGAAGCCTATGCAGACGTAAAAATGGGAATTACAAAAAATCAAACAAAAAATGATATTTGTATCTTAAATTATGATGATGCAATAACGAGAGCTATGGCAGAAAAAATACCAGCAAAACCTATTTTCTTTAGCCATACAGTAGAGTTGAAAGAAGGAATCTTTCTCCTAGAAGAAAATATTTATGTAAGAAAAGATGACAAAGAAGAGCTTGTATGTAATAGAAATGAGTTACAGATACTTGGAATACATAATGTAGAAAATGTAATGGCAGCAGTAGGAATGGCTATTTGGCTTGGCGTTCCAATGGAGTCTGTTCGTAAGTCGGTAAAAGAGTTTCAAGCTGTGGAACATCGAATTGAATATGTCGATACGATTGATGGAATTGATTATTATAATGATTCCAAAGGAACGAATCCAGATGCTGCTATAAAAGCAATTCAAGCTATGAAGAAACCAACGTACTTAATTGGTGGAGGGTATGATAAAGGAGCTAGTTTTGATGAATGGATACAGTCGTTTGATGGAAAAGTAAAAGAGTTAGTATTGCTCGGTCAGACAGCGAAACAAATTGGAGATACAGCCCAAAAATATGGTTTTACTCATATCGTGTTTGTAGAAACTCTATCAGAAGCAGTTTCATATTGCGCAAAACATGCGAAAGAAGGAGAAGCCGTATTATTATCTCCTGCTTGTGCAAGTTGGGGAATGTTTAAAAATTATGAAGAGCGTGGATGCATGTTTAAAGAATATGTAAAAAGTTTAAAGGAGTGAAATAGATGAGTACAAAAACTCCTGTAAAAAGAAGAAGGAGAAAGCAATTTAACTTATTCGTAAAAGGAGAATACTTTGATTTTCCAATGCTTTTTATTGTTATTTTTCTTGTCTGCTTTGGATTAATTATGATTTATAGTAGTAGTTCTTATCGAGCGAATTTAAATCTTGGCGATCCTGCCTATTATTTGAAGAGACAAGGAATGTGGGCAATTATTGGTTTTATTGGAATGTTTATTGTTTCAACTGTCCACTATAAAGTATACATGAAATTTACGATATTCTTTTATGTTTTGGCAATTTTTTTACAAATCATCGTATTAATTTTACCAAATTCAAGTCATGGTGCGAAACGATGGATTGTGTTAGGGCCTATTCAATTTCAGCCTTCTGAATTTTCAAAGGTAGCATTGATCTTATTTTTAGCACATATTTTGACATTAACGGTTCGGCAAGTAAGAACGATTAAAGGGTTAATTAAAGTTGGAATTTTTGCATTACCTCTTTTTGGTTTAGTTGGGGTTGAGAATTTAAGTACTTCTCTTGTTATTCTTGGAATTACAATTTTGATGTTATTTGTTACAAGTCCGAAGTATTTGCCTTTTATTGCTATGATTTTAGCCGGTGTTGTGCTGGGAGGAATTGTATTATTATCGGCTGGATACCGTATGGAACGTATTGAAATTTGGCTCGATCCAGAGAATCATACAAAAGGTTTGCAGACGATGCAATCGTTATATGCCATTGGATCTGGTGGGATTTTTGGAAAAGGTCTTGGACAGAGTATGCAAAAGATGGGATTTATTCCAGAGTCCCATAATGATATGATTTTTTCGATTGTATGCGAAGAATTAGGATTATTTGGTGCTATTTGCATTATTACAATGTTTGTAATGCTATTATGGCGTATTATGTATATTGCAAATAATGCTCCAGATTTATATAGTGCACTTATTTGTGTTGGTGTTATGGCACAAGTTGGAATCCAAGTATTTATTAATATTGCCGTAGTAACAAATACAATTCCACCAACAGGTATCCCATTACCATTTATTAGTTATGGAGGAACATCTTTAGTATTCCTAATGGGAGAAATGGGAATGGTTCTTGGAATATCACGTCATATTAGGATAAGAAAATAACAAGGGTGATCATGTGAAAAAAAAGAAACAACCGAAGAAGAGATATATAAAATTAAAATGGATACTCCTTATATTTGTTATAATGATTATCAGTTCTCTTTACATAGTATTTACTAAGTTTCAGTTAGAAACAATATCTGTGAATGGTAATACTCGGTATACAAAAGAAGAGATTCAAGAAATTGTGACTGAAAGGTCCTATGTGAATAATAGTTTATTAATATGGCTAATAAATTATTTTCGACCAGTACAAGGAATTCCTTTTATTGATAAAATTGAAGTTACTTACGAAAATCCTCATAAAATTTCTGTTGATGTGTATGAAATGGCCATTGCAGGTTGTATAGAAGATATGGGAGAGTATATTTACTTTGATCGAGATGGCTATATTTTAGAGAGTGAAAGTCAAAGATTAGACGATATTCCTTGTGTGGAAGGACTTTCCTTTCAGCAGTTTGTTCTTCATGAGAAATTACCAGTAGAAGAAAAAGAACAATTTAATCAAATTTTACGAGTGACACAGTTAATTCAAGAAAATGAATTAAAAATTGAACATATTCGTTTTGGAATTGCAGGAGATTTGATTTTATATCAGGATGACATTGTTATTCAACTTGGAATGGAAGATAATTTAGAAGAAAAGATGATGAATCTCTCTGGTATTTTAGAAAAAGCAAAAGGAATGAAAGGGACTTTGCACATGGAAGAGTTTGGGAAAAATAGTAAAGTGGTAACCTTTGTACCAGAAAAAACGAAAAAGACAAGTGAAAAAAATAAAAAAGTCAATACTGACACTTGATTATTTGCAAAAAAAAATATATTATAATATAAGAGTGTGCGTATAGAATAAATCCATATTTTTTGAATACATAAAATCCAAAAATAAGGAGAAAAAGGAGGAAGAACTTTGCTTGAAATAAAATCTAGCGGAGAGAACATGCCAGCTAAGATCTTAGTAATTGGCGTGGGCGGAGCAGGAAATAATGCAGTAAATCGAATGATCGATGAGAATATAGAAGGGGTAGATTTAATCGGTATTAATACTGATAAACAGGCATTAGCCCTTTGCAAAGCTCCAACAAAAATTCAAATCGGTGAAAAATTAACAAAAGGACTTGGAGCAGGTGCAAAACCAGAAATTGGTGCAAGTGCAGTCGAAGAAAACAGAGAAGAATTAACAGAACTTATTAAAGATGCAGATATGATTTTTGTTACATGCGGAATGGGTGGCGGTACTGGAACTGGTGCAGCTCCTCTCGTTGCTGAGATGGCAAAGAAATTAGGTATCTTAACAGTTGGTGTTGTTACAAAACCATTTTCCTTTGAAGGAAAACCTCGTATGAATAATGCGAAATCAGGTATTGAGAAATTAAAAGAAAATGTGGATACTTTAATTATTATTCCAAATGATAAATTACTCCAGATTTGTGATAAGAGAACAACAATTCCAGATGCCTTAAAGAAAGCGGATGAGGTTCTTCAACAAGGTGTACAAGGAATTACGGACTTGATTTATAAACCGGGTCTTATTAACCTAGACTTTGCAGATATTCAAACTGTTATGAGAGATAAAGGAATTGCACACATCGGTATTGGTACAGGAACTGGAGAAAATAAAGCAGTAGATGCCATCAAGAAAGCAGTGGAAAGTCCACTTCTTGAAACAAATGTATCTGGTGCTAGTGATATTATTGTCAACTTCTCAGGAGATATTGGAATTGTAGAGACAGCAGAAGCAGTTAATTACTTATCAGAAATTGCAGGAGATAATGTAAATATTATCTTTGGTACTGTTGATGGAAGTACAGTTTCAGAGGATGAAGTAGGTATTACAATTATCGCAACAGGTTTAACAGATGGAACCCCTAAGAAGACAGTAACAGTACAATCTTCTGTGCAACAGCAACAAAGTGTTCCAACACAACAAGTGCAACAACAGTTTGAACAAACACAAACATTCCAACAAAGACCTGTACAACAAGAACAAAGTGGACAACCAATGTATTCTGGACAAGCTCTCCATAATACTACAGTAAATATGCCACAGCGTCATAACTTTACGACTCATTCACAGACAGGACAGCAGCCAAATACAGTATCTTTCCAGCAGCAACAACAAGGACAGCAATCTCAACAGTCTAATCAACAAACAGTAACATCAAATAATATAAATGCTGGAAATATTGTAATTCCTGAATTTTTAAAGAAAAGAAGATAAAACTATGACATAAAAAAGAGATAGGACATGAAAGTTCTATCTCTTTTTTATGTCATAGGAGATTCTTCTTAATACGTTGGTGTAAAAATATATCTCCACTTATCGATATAGTATCCATATGATAAGTAGAGATATGTTTGTTCAAAAATATTTTATTCTTTATAAAGAAGAACGGCTTGTAAGTTCTGTATCGATGATTGACTGATTCTCTTTTTCAGATAAGGAAGATGTCACAACTTGAATCGCATCTTCTAAAGAAAGAATCTGTTGTTCACCAGTAGAAAGATTTTTAAGTGCTACCTTTTGCTCCGAAAGTTCATCTTCTCCAAGGAAAATAGCAAATGGAATGGATAATTTATCCGCATATCCAATTTTGGCTTTGAATTTCTTCTGTTCAAAATAAATTTGAGTAGAAATTCCAGCTTTTCGGAACGCATTAGAAATTCGAATGGATGGGGCTACATCATCTGTCATTGGAATTACTAATACATCTGCGGGTGCTAATGTATCTTGTCTTAAATATTCACGCTCATTTAAAATGTAGAATAAACGAGTAAGACCAATGGAAATACCAACACCAGGAAGTTGTTTATCTGTATAGTAGCCAGCTAAGTTTTCATAACGACCACCAGAACAAATACTTCCAATTTCAGGGTGTTTATTAAAACATGTTTCATAGACAGTACCTGTATAGTAGTCAAGTCCTCGAGCGATTGTCAAATCAATTTGTAAATTTGCTTCTGGAACTTGATATGCTTGAATCGCATTTGTAACAAAAGTTAATTCTTCGACACCAAGATTAAACACATCATTCTGAGCTTTTAAATGATTTAAAAAAGCAATGGTTTCTTCATTGGTACCTTTGAAACTAATAAAAGTTAAAATCTTTTCACAATCTTCTTCAGAGATTCCAATATCTTGTAATTCTTTTGCGACAGCATCTTGTCCAATTTTTTCTAACTTATCAACAATACGCATAATATCTTCTGCTTTATCATCAAGATTGAGCATAGAAAAGAACCCAGTTAAAACTTTTCGGTTATTAATACGAATGGTAAAGTCAGTAAGACCTAAGCGGTTAAAAATATCATAGATAATGCTAGGAATTTCTGCATCATTCATGAGGGCAAGACTTCCATCACCGATAATATCAATATCAGATTGATAAAATTCTCTAAAGCGTCCTTTTTGAGCGCGTTCTCCACGATATACTTTTCCGATTTGGTATCTACGGAATGGAAAAGATAAAGCGCTGTAATTTTTTGCGACATATTTTGCAAGAGGGACCGTTAAATCAAAGCGCATTGTTAGATCCGTATCTCCTTTAGAAAAACGATAGATCTGTTTTTCAGTTTCACCACCTGCTTTTGCAAGTAAAATCTCAGAATGTTCTAGAATTGGTGTATCCAATGGTAAAAAACCATATTGACGATAAACGGTGGATAATGTATCACGAATTCGATCAAAAATAAGTTGTTCTTTTGGAAGTAATTCCATAAAACCAGAAAGAGTTCTTGGTTTTATAATACCTGTCTTCATATGATTCCTCCAATATTATTTAATAAGTATAAGTAAAAATAGTAAAAGCTATTTTTCTCATCAATGACATAATAGTCTTAGCTATATATTTTACTGGATTTTATAATAACAGTCAAGAAGCGTAGAAAGAGCAAAAAGAGAAGTATGTCATATAAGTAAGAAATAGATAAAAAATCCTATGAATTTGAAAAAAAAACAGTTTTTTTTGGGGAATATAGATGATTCGAATGTCATGTTTTGACAGGAATTTTTTGGAATACTCTATATAATAAATTCTATGTTAAACAAGAGGAGGAGGATAGATGACAGTCTATTTAGATGTTTTATTCATAATCAATGTGGGAATGGATTTTCTTATGCTTACGTTATTATCAAATATTTTTGGATATCAAGGAAACATAAGAAGGCGAATTCTTGCAAGTATATTAGGAGGAGGTTTGGCTTGTATTAGCTTTATAATATGGCCATATCAAAGAGGAATTGGTCAGATTGTTCTCTCTTGTTTCATTAGTGGAATTATGCTTCTTGTAGCATATGGAAGTTATGATTTACGAAGTCTATGTAAGCGATTTTTTTGTCTATATCTCATTGTATATGGATTTGGTGGAGTACTTACTTGGATATTAAAGGAAACAAAGGGAGGATATTACTTCATACTCCTTATGAAGACGACATCAATTAGAAATTTATATTTTAAAAGTTTTTTGTTCATAAGTGTGGGAGTTTTTCTATTATTATTTCTGTTATTTAGCACAGGAAAGGTGGTAAGAGAGGAACAACAATTTTTGTATCCCATCTCATTAGTGATAGGGAAAAAAACGATACATACGATAGGATTTTTAGATACAGGAAATCGATTAAGAGAACCAGTCACAAAAAAAGCAGTTTTAGTTATAGAATTTCATAGTGTTTATGCTGCTTTAAATACTTCATTAGCTACATGGTTAGAAAGGTATTTTGAGAGGAGTCAAGATGAAAAAAAGAAAATAGAAGTGGAAGAGAAAGTTCCAGAAGAGATCTATTGGATTCCATTTTCTTCGGTTGGAAAAAAAGCTGGTCAATTGCCCGCAATTCTTTGTGATTCTGTTTTTTTAGACAAGAAGCCAGTGATTGAAGAAAAAGAAGTGTATTTGGCGATTACAAATCAGAGGTTATCCCCAACGAGAGAGTATTTTTTATTACTTCATACAGATTTATGGAAGGAAACAAAAAATAAAAAATAAGATAAGAAAAAATAAGGAGAAAGAACATGGTTTTAAATTATGTAAGTATGAATGAATTGAAATTTAAGATGGTAGAAAGTGTAAAGGGGGTTTTATTTCCAAAGAGAAATGAAATTCATTATATCGGGGGTGCAGAAATTTTACCACCACCATTAGAAGCAGAAGAAGAAGCCGATGCACTTTTACGGTTAGAGCAAGAAGATATGAGTGTAAAAGGACTATTAATTGAAAGAAATTTACGTTTAGTTGTATATATAGCAAAGAAGTTTGACAATACGGGAGTCGGTGTTGAGGATCTGATTTCTATTGGCACAATTGGACTCATTAAGGCAATTAATACATTTAATCCAAATAAAAATATAAAGTTAGCAACGTATGCTTCTCGCTGTATTGAGAATGAAATTTTAATGTATTTAAGAAGGAATAATAAAACGAGATTTGAAGTGTCCATTGATGAACCTTTGAATGTAGACTGGGATGGAAATGAGTTATTACTATCGGATATTTTAGGAACAGATGAGGATGTCATTTATCGCAATATTGAAGATGAGGTGGATCGAAAATTATTACATAATGCAATGGAAATTTTAACAGAGCGTGAAAAATTGATTATTGAGCTTCGATTTGGATTAAATACAGCAAATGGAGAGGAAAAAACCCAAAAGGAAGTGGCAGATATGCTTGGAATTTCGCAATCTTATATTTCTAGATTAGAAAAGAAAATTATTCGGAGATTAAAAAGAGAAATTGTGAAAATGGATTAAAAAGTAGATAAGTTGATAAGAAAGAAAATGCTATCACAAAAATAAGTGGTAGCATTTTTTGTTTTTGGGAAATACTTTCTTCCAAAATAAGCCATGTATAGTTTTTTTAAAAAGAGTAAATGCTTAGAGTAGATAATACCAATGCAGAAGGAGAACTCGATCATGGCTCTGAATAAAGTAGAAATATGCGGTGTCAATACAACAAAACTACCACTTTTAAAAAGTGAAGAAAAAAAAGAATTGATGAAGAGGATTAAACAAGGGGATAAAGAGGCAAGAGAATATTATATTAAAGGAAATCTTCGACTTGTATTAAGTATTATTCAACGATTTTCCAATAGTAATGAAAACTCAGATGATTTATTTCAGGTGGGATGTATTGGGTTAATGAAAGCAATTGATAATTTTAATGATGAATTAGATGTACAATTTTCCACCTACGCATGTCCAATGATTATAGGAGAAGTAAGGCGATATTTACGAGATAATAATAGTATTCGTGTTAGTCGTTCTTTAAGAGATATCGCATATAAAGCAATTTATGCAAAAGAACTTTTAACAAAAGAGTTAAATCGTGAACCAACAATTGAAGAAGTAGCAAAACAGATAGAAATGAAAAAGGAAGAAGTGATTCATGCATTAGATGCGATTGCAGGTCCTATGTCACTTTATGAACCAGTTTACCAAGAAGATGGAGATACTCTTTATCTGATGGATCAAGTGAAAGATAAAAAGAATGGAGAAGATAGCTGGGTAGAAGAACTTGCATTAAAAGAGGCAATGAAGCATTTATCAATGCGTGAAAATGAAATTATACGACTTCGTTTTTTTGAAGGTAGAACGCAAACAGAAGTAGCAGATGAAATTAGTATTTCACAAGCACAAGTAAGCCGGCTTGAAAAAACAGCATTAAAAAATATGAGAAGTTATTTAGAAAGTTAAAAAAAAGCAAAAAAGGTTATCGTATAAAAACCACTCTATGGAAATTAAAAAATGAAGGATAAAGGAAAGTAGTTGGCTTAGATAGGAAAAACATGATATACTAAAACAGTAACAAAGCATGAAAAGTGCATGAATGAAAATAAATTTCTTTTTGTTTTGATATATAATATGAATAAAAAAGAGAAATTTTGGTATAAAATAGGGTGGTAGTAAGTATGAAAAAGATTTATATGGATTATGCAGCAACTTCTTTTCCAAAACCAAACTGTGTCATAGATGCAGTCGTTCAATATATGCAAAATAATGGGACAAACAGCAATCGAGGAAATTATGCAGATGCTTATAAAACAGCTAGTGTCATTTATGAAACTCGCAAAAAAATTTGTAAAATGTTCGATTTATCGGAAGGAGAACATGTTGTTTTTACCCAAAATATTACGTATGCGTTGAATATGATCTTAAAGGGATTATTAAAAAAGGGGGATCATGTTCTCGTAAGTTCTATGGAACATAATGCAGTGATGCGTCCATTAGTTCAATTACAAAAAGAAGGGGTATCGTTCTCTAGAATCCCATGTACAACAAAGGGAGAACTGCTTGTAGAAGAGATGGAACCATTATTACAAAATAATACGAAAGCAGTTGTTTTAACAGCAGCTTCTAATGTATGTGGAACGATGATGCCTTTAAAAGAAGTGGGAAAAGTTTGCAAAAAACATAATTTAATATTTATCGTAGACTCTGCTCAAATTGCTGGTATTTTTCCAATTTCTATGGAAGAGATGCATATTGATGTTCTTGCCTTTACAGGACATAAAGGTTTATTAGGTCCACAAGGGATTGGAGGTTTTTTAATGAGAGAGCATATAGCTAATGTCATGAAACCTCTTATTACAGGAGGAACGGGAAGTCTTTCAGACTCAGAGGAAGTTCCTGAATTTTTACCAGATAAATTTGAAGCTGGAACATTAAATATTCCTGGGATTTATGGTTTACATGCAAGCCTATCTTATTTGGAAGAAGTTGGAATGGAGATAATTCAACAGAAAGAAGAAGAAAGACTTTCTCAATTATTAGAAGGATTAAGAACAATTGATGGCATTATAATATTTGGAAAAGAAACGACAAAGGATAGAGTTTCTGTTGTATCCATTCAAACAGATTGGATGGATGAAGGAGAACTAGCTTTTGTTCTTGATGAACAGTATGGAATTATGACAAGAGTTGGAATGCATTGTGCCCCAAATGCACATAAAACGTTAGGAAGCTTTCCAAGAGGAACGTTGCGATTTTCCATTGGCTATCAGACGACAAAAGAAGAGATAGAAATGGTAATAGAAGCCTTAAAGAAAATAAAGGAAACACAAAGTATAATGTAAATGATTTCTATATAGAAAAAATAAAAACACGTATTGGAAAGAGTGTAAAATTCGAAACAATACGTGTTTTTATTTATGAAAAAATGATTAGTTTTCTACTAAAGCAGCAGTAATAATAGCCATAGAATAAACTTCTTCTGCATTACATCCACGAGATAAATCGTTAATTGGTGCATTTAGACCTAAAAGGATTGGACCATATGCTTCAAAGTTACCAAGACGTTGTGCAATTTTATAACCGATGTTACCAGCGTTAATATCTGGGAATACGAATACATTAGCATGTCCAGCTACTTCACTATTTGGACATTTTGTCTTTGCAACACGTGGAGATACAGCAGCATCAAACTGAATTTCTCCTTCAATCGCAAGGTTTGGATATAATGCTTTTGCTTTTGCAGCAGCATTACGCATTTTATCTACGTCTTCTCCTTTACCAGAACCAAGTGTAGAATAGCTTAAGAAAGCAACTTTTGGATCGATACCAAATACTCTACCACATTCTGCTGTTGCCTGAGCGATTTCTACAAGTTGATCTTCAGTTGGTTTAATATTAATTGCACAGTCACCCATTGCTAATACTTCGTTGTCACCAGTAGCAGAAGGGCGAACTAAGATAAAGCAAGAAGATACAACGCTAGAACCAGGTTTTGTTTTAATAAGCTGAAGAGCTGGGCGAACAGTATCTGCTGTTGAATAAGTAGCGCCACCAAGTAAAGCATCTGCATATCCCATTTTTACAAGCATAGTACCAAAGTTATTTCCTTTGCTTAATGCTTCACGAGCTTCTTCTCTTGTAACACCTTTGCTTTTACGAAGTTCACAGAAAAGATCAATCATTTCTTCCATTTTATCAAAGTTGTTTGGATCTACAATTTCACCACCACGAATATTAAATCCGTATTGTTCTGCTGCACGTTCTACTTCTTCTTTCTTACCAACTAAAATTGGTTTTAAGAAACTAGCAGCTAATAAACGTGAAGTTGCTTCTAAAATTCTAGGATCGGTACCTTCTGTAAATACGATAGTTTTTGGACTTTTTTTAAGTTTTTCAATCATAATGCTGAAACCAGTCATGTTATTCATTCTAAAATTCCTCCTTAAATGTATAGTTGCAATACGCTGTATTTTGTATGCAAAAATGAACTATTTATACTTTACCACATTTTTTAAATATTGCAATTGTTCTACTAATAATTAAAAATTTAACAAAGATGTGTATCGGAAAAAATACAATTTAAAATACAAGTGAATAGGAAAATACATTTGGATTTTTTGAAATTTCCTAAATTAAGTAAAGAGATAGTTCTTCCTTTGGACGAACATCGCCAATAATTCTCACATAAGGGGAGTAAAGTTCCATACGAGAGATATATTCTTTGGCATCTTTTTCAGGCATAGATAAGAGCAATCCACCAGAAGTCTGAGGATCCATTAACACATCGAGAAGATTTTGAGGAATTGGATGTAGCATCTGAAACTTTCCAGATAAATATTCTTGATTATGATACATGCCTTCTGGAAGAATTCCCATAGAAGCAAAAGTAAGTGCTTCTTCGTAAAGAGGGATTTTATCTGTGTATAAAGCAATCGTTTGCTCGCTCCCAGAGGCCATTTCATAACTATGCCCCATAAGACTAAATCCTGTGACATCGGTACAAGCATGAACCGTCAAATCTTTTGTACATTCTTTGGCATACTTATTAAGAGTTGCCATATTGGTAGAAATCGTTTGAATTTGTTGTTCGGATAAGAGTTCCGCTTTACAAGCTGTATTCATAATACCAACACCGATTGGTTTTGTTAAAATAAGAACATCACCAGGTTTTGCATTACTATTTGTTAAAATTTCATTTGGATGAGCAAAACCTGTCACACAAAGACCATATTTTGGAGTTGGATCGGCAATGGTATGTCCTCCTGCAATCACTGCATTGGCTTCTTTTACTTTAGAATAACCTCCAGCTAAAATTTCTTTCATCGCATCAAAATCAGAACAAGATGGAAAGCATAGAAGATTCATAGCAGTTGCAGGATTTCCACCCATTGCATAAATATCACTAAGCGCATTGGCAGCAGCTATTTGTCCAAATGTATAAGGATCATCTACCATTGGTGGAAAAAAGTCAACGGTTTGTATGGCAACGATGTCGTCTGTAACTTTATAAACACAAGCATCATCACTTGTCTCAAATCCAACTAATAGATTTTCATCATGGAATTTAGGAAGAGAGCTAAGAATACCTTCTAAAATAGCAGGACCAATTTTAGCAGCACAACCAGATGTTTTTGTCATTGTAGTAAGTTTTATATTGCTCATAAGAATACCTCCAATCTATCATCGTATTATTTTTATCTTTATTTGTTATGTTTGGTATTAGAAATATTTGTTTTAGAAAATCGAAATACAATATTTCTTTCTTATTTTCTCACAAAATAACAAGAAAAGCGAGATCCTTTCGAAAAGAACTTGGAAAAGAAAGAGAACATGGTATAATTTGTAGTAGGATATGAAAAATAGAGATTCGTATTTTATAAAAAAGATAATAGAAAACATAAGGAGGATCATATGTTTGTATTTGATCCAATTAAAAAGAAAGAATATGAAAGTCTGATAGAAGGGCTTTCTTTTGATATGGCAAAACCACAGTGTATTTGTGCAGTAGGTGGTGGTGGAAAGACAACGTTGATAAAAGAGTTAGCGTTGGAGGTATCGAAACAACAAAAAAAAGTCATTTGTCTTACAACAACGAAAATCTTTAAGCCTGATTATGGAGTTATAATTGAAGAAGAGTCTATGGAGCTTGTAGAAGAAGCAAAGGGGATTATAACAGTTGCCTTACCATGGAAATTTGGAAAAATGACAGGAGTATCGAAAGAATTTCAGAGGAAGTTACTAGAGAAATATCCAATTGTATTCATAGAAGCGGATGGCTCAAAAGGATTACCTACTAAAGTTCCAAATGATACAGAACCAGTGATACCAAAGGAAACAACGATAGTTCTTGGAATACAAGGAATTGATGCTCTTCATAAACCGATTGGACAAGTCTGTCATCGAAAGGAGTTAGTTTGTCAGTTTTTACAAAAAAAGGAAGATAGTTTGATTACTTTGGAAGATATGGTTCGAATTTATACCAGTCCAAAAGCACTGCAAAAGCAGATAGAAACGGCACGCTTTGTACCAGTCATTCAAAAAGTGGATACAAAAGAACGAATGGAACAAGCTATAAAACTTGGACACTTGTTACAAGAGCGAGGAATAGAACAAGTTTTAATAACAGGAAGGAGTATGGAAAACATTGATGAAAGTAGTAATTAAGGGAGCAGGAGATTTAGCAACAGGTATTGGTGCAAGATTAAGAAAAAGTGGGTTTCTTGTTATTATGACTGATTTAGAAATACCGACAGCAGTAAGACGAACGGTTGCATTTTCAAGAGCGATTTATGAACAAGAAGCAAAGGTAGAAGGGCTCCTTGCAAAGAGAGCCAATTCTTTTGAAGAAGTAGAAACGATTTTAGAAGAGGGAAATATACCAGTTCTTGTGGATCCAGAAGCTCATATTGTAAAGCAGTGGAAACCAGAGGTTGTTGTTGATGCTATTTTAGCGAAGAAAAATTTGAATACCTCTATGGAAGATGCACCACTTGTAATCGGTGTTGGACCGGGGTTTTTTGTAGGAAAAGATTGTCATAAAGTCGTGGAAACAAAGAGAGGTCATTATTTGGGACGTGTCATAGAAGAAGGAACTGCAATTCCAAATACTGGTATTCCGGGAAATATAGGTGGATATACAGTAGAGAGAATTATTCGTGCCACTGCAGATGGTATATTTCGACCAGTTGCACAAATTGGGGATCTTGTTCAACAAGGAGATTTGGTCGCTTATTCAGGGGAAGAACCAATTTATGCTCTCATCACTGGAATTGTACGTGGTATGTTACAAGAAGGTGTCATCGTAACAAAAGGGATGAAATCGGGAGATATTGATCCAAGATGTGAGAAAGAACATTGCTTTTCTATATCTGATAAAGCGAGAAGTATCGGTGGTGGTGTGTTAGAGGCAATTTTATCCTATACTTCTTTTGAAAAAAATAAATTGGATAGAAAATAGGATAGAGAAACAGGATAAAAAGTAAGAAAGGAAGTTAGACATATGAAAATGATTGACGCGTTAAAAAAGGCTTGTCCGATGCCTGTAATATTGGCAAAAAAAGAAATGGATCAAGGAGAAACAGGATTCATTGTTGCAGTAGATAATAAAATTGCAGTAGAAAATTTAAAAAAATTAGCGAGTAATCAAGGTTTTTCCATTGAGATAGAACAAAAAGAAGATAATTTTTACGTAACCTTTTTAAAAGATGGAGGAGAAGTAATAAGAAAACAGGAAGCAAATAAGCTAATTTGGCAAGAAAATTTTGTAAAAGGTAATTATAGTATCTTTGTTGGAAAAGATTATATTGGGGAAGGGGAACATACATTAGGTCGTTCTTTAATCCAGATGTTTTTCTATACATTATTAGAGTCAGATGATTTACCAGAAAGTATTTTATTTATGAATTCTGGAGTGAAATTAGTTGTAGAAGATGAACAATGTATCGAACATATTGGTCAGCTTAGCAAAAAGGGAGTTTCTATTATTGTATGTGGAACTTGTCTAAATTTCTATGGTTTGGCAGAGAAACTGCAAGTTGGCTCCATAAGCAATATGTATGATATTGTGAATAAGATGCAAAAAGCAACTAAGGTAATTACACTATAAGAAAGGTAAGGAAATGAGTTATTATTTATTTACGTTTCATTCCACTCACGATGCCATTGCAAGCAAACAATATTTAGAGTGCAGAGTATCTACTTGCATTATGCCCACATTAAGAGAAATTTCAAATTCCTGTGGAATTTCTATCCGGGTAAAAGAAGAGGATTTTAAAAAGGCAAGTGATTTGATGAAACAAGGCGTTATTAAGAAATATAATGTATATTGTATACAAGATAAGCAAGTTACTTGTATCGAAAAAAATGATTTGTAAATGACGGATAAATGCTAAAAAACAAGGACGATTATATAAATCAAAATAAATGATTTGTAATCGTTCTTGTTTTTTTGGGGGTTATATGATAGAAAAATTCTCTTAATGAGTTATTTTTATTCTATCAATATAAAAAATAATAATGCTGCACTGATATATAATTGCAGTAAGGAGAAGGATTTCTTACCAATTACAATCATAAGTTAATAGGTACTTGGATTAGACAAGATTAGATAAATATTGTTCATTCATTTTTAAAACTTTCTTCATAGCTTCTTGTCCGGGAGCACCAATTGTATTTCTTCTTTCTACGCAAGTTTTCATACTGATTGCTTCAAAAATATCTTCTTCAAATACAGGGCAGATTGCTTTGTATTGATCGAGTGTCATAGTGTCAAGAGAAAGGTTTTGTTCAATGCAAAATAGAACAAGCTGTCCTATAATACTATGTGCATCACGAAATGGTACGCCATGATTTACTAAGTAGTCTGCTGCATCAGTTGCATTAGTAAAGCCATTTTTTGCACTGTTTGCCATAGCTTCTTTTTTCACAGTTAAGGTAGCAATCATACCTGTAAAGAGAGCAAGACAGCTTTTTACGGTGTCTAACGCATCAAAAGTAAATTCTTTATCTTCTTGCATATCCTTATTATAAGCAAGAGGTAATCCTTTCATAGTCGTTAAAATATGAGTAAGAGCAGCATAGACACGACCTGTTTTTCCACGAACTAATTCTGCAATATCTGGATTTTTCTTTTGTGGCATAATGGAGCTTCCAGTGCTATAGCTATCATCTAATTCGATAAAACTATATTCATTGGAATTCCAAATAATCACTTCTTCAGAAAATCGACTTAAGTGCATCATAATTGTAGAACAAGAAGAAAGTAGTTCAATGATGTAGTCTCGATCGGATACAGAATCCATACTATTTAAAGTTGGGCCATAAAAACCTAATAAAGATGCAGTTAATTCACGATCAAGAGGGTAAGTTGTTCCTGCGAGAGCTCCAGAGCCAAGGGGACAGTAATTCATTCTTTCATAAATATCCGTTAAACGGCTATAATCTCGTTTGAACATTTCCATATAAGCTCCAAGATGATGAGCCAAAGTAACAGGTTGTGCCTTTTGCAGATGTGTAAATCCCGGCATATAAGTATCCAAGTGCTCATTCATAAGTTTATGAAGTGTTTGCATAAGTTCATAAATAAGTGTTTGTATGTTTTTTATTTCATCTCGTGTATATAATTTCATATCTAAAGCCACTTGATCATTTCGGCTTCTACCAGTATGCAGTTTTTTTCCAACATCTCCAATTCTATCAATCAATGTAGCTTCAACAAAACTATGGATATCTTCATATTCAGAAGTAATTGGTAACTTCTGATTTTCAATATCTTCTAAAATACTAGTAAGACCGTTAATGATTTGCGTTTTTTCTGTATCTGTCAAAATACCAACTTTTGCAAGCATAGTAACGTGAGCAATGCTACCTGCAATATCTTGGCGATAAAACACCTGATCAAATGAAATCGATGCATTAAAATTGTAAACAAGCTGGTCCGTTTCTTTAGTAAAACGTCCTCCCCATAATTGTGCCATATTTTTTCCTCTTTTCTTTCTTAGATTGCTAAAAGAAGTAAAACTTCTCGTTGATTATGTAAGTTTATTCTCAATACAAAAATGATGTATTAGAAGTATGAGACGTAAAAATATCAATACTTGTTATCATTCTTTGTAAAGAAAAATGTATTTTTATACAAATTATACGATAAAATATACAAAATAGAAATAGGCAAAAAGTGATAAAAAAGCGTGAATAAATAATTGGATATATAGTATAAATATACAAAAGAGTGTGGTCGTATATGATGATGGGATCAGATTATGGTGTTTAGAGATAAGCCAGAATAAAGTGGATAGCCTCACTCTTTGCGCCGTTAAGTTGCTTTTAGTAAAGCACATTCCCTAGTAAGTCACAGTTTGTGCAGCAATTTGCTTCTT
>JADIML010000196.1 GCA_017694765.1 Candidatus Scybalomonas excrementavium | reverse complement strand
ATATAATATAGTTTTTAAAACTATTTTTTATCTTTTTTAATAATATATAATCTAGTTTTCATTAACCAAATTAAGTTAAAAAGATTGGCTATTACTCTTTCTGCTTTCTATCTATTAGCAAATATATAATAGCCTTTCTCTTTCTATCTAACAGTCATACATTCTGTTAAGAAAACTATTTACTTTTTCTTGTTCAAAAACAAATCTACCTAAAAATTTGGACACTAAAAATTACGAAATCGCTCGTATCTTTCTTTTACAATCTCTTCTTTTGTCATTCCATTATATTTTTGTAAAAACTGTTCTAGTTTTTCTCTCATACCTTGTGTAATCTCTTCCATATTATCAATTCCTATCGGTTCTTCCTCTTGTATGACTTCTTCTACAATTTTAAGTTCCTTTAGATCGGCTGCCGTAATTTTCATGAGATCGGCTGCTTCTGAGGCACGCGTACCATCTTTCCAAAGAATTGCTGCAAACCCTTCTGGTGATAAAATGGAATACGTTGCATTTTCCATCGTCCAAACTTCATTCGCAACTGCTAACGCCAATGCTCCACCACTGCCGCCTTCTCCTATAAAAATGGATAAAATAGGCACTGTTAAACCTGCCATTTCATATAAATTCCTTGCAATGGCTTCTCCTTGTCCACGTTCCTCTGCTTCAATTCCACAATATGCTCCCGGTGTATCAACAAAACAAATAATTGGACGATTGAATTTTTCTGCTTGCTTCATCAAACGAAGTGCCTTTCGGTATCCTTCTGGAGAGGGCATTCCAAAATTTCTCTTTATGTTTTCTTTTGTTGTACGCCCTTTTTGTTGACCGATTACTGTAACCGTTTTCCCATTAATTCCAGCTAATCCTCCAACAATAGCTGCATCATCTCCATAGTGGCGATCACCATGTAACTCAATGAAATCATCAAAAATAAAACTAATATAATCTAATGTTGTAGGACGGTCTGCACTTCTTGAAATTTGAACACGATCCCACGCATTTAATTGCTCTGCCATTGAAACCTCCTATGCTTGTAAACTTTCCTCACCTTCTACTTTCTAAGAAGTAGGGCTAAAATTTGTCTTAGATGTTTACGCTCTACAATTTTATCAACAAACCCATGCTCTAATAAAAACTCTGCTCTTTGGAATCCTTCTGGAAGTTTTTGTCTAATCGTTTGTTCAATCACTCGCTGTCCAGCAAATCCAATAAGGCATCCTGGCTCTGCTAAAATAATATCACCAAGCATTGCAAAACTTGCTGTTACTCCACCAGTAGTCGGATCAGTTAGCATAGTAATGTATAAAAGTCCTGCTTCATCATGGCGTTTTAATGCTTGTGCTGTTTTTGCCATTTGCATAAGGGAAATAATACCTTCTTGCATTCTAGCTCCACCAGAACAAGTAAATAAAATAACTGGGAGCTTTTCTTCTGTAGCTCGTTCTACAGCTCTTGTAATTTTCTCACCAACGACATATCCCATACTTCCCATCATAAAATCCGATGCCATAACACCAATAACAACGGGATTACCTTTAATCGTTGCCTTTCCAGTCATGACTGCTTCTTCCAAGTTTGTAACCTCTTTGATACGTTCTACCTTTTCTTGGTAACCTGGAAATTGCAATGGATCCGATATTTCTAACTTTTCATCCCATTCCACAAAACTATCCTTGTCTACAATCATACGGATTCGATTTCTTGGACGAATACGAAAATAATGACCACAATGAGGACAAATATAGTAGTTAGAAACAATATCCTCTGCATAAATGAGATCACCACAGGAATCACATTTTTCAAAGAGACCATCTGGAATCTGTGGCTCATCTAAGTTCTTTCTAATATGTTCTCCTTTTTTTACCTGACGTCTTTCACTTTTTGATAGACCAGATGTTTTTTTAAACATTTCTTTTAACATACGATTTGTCTCCCATTTCTTTCTAACGTCTTATTCCATTTCTTCGAAACGTTTTTGAAATCTTTCAATAAAACCAGTATCCACATTTCCTTGTACATACTCGTTATCATTTAAAATTTCATATTGGTAATCTAAATTTGTTTTGACACCTTGTACAATCAATTCTCCTAATGCACTACGCATTTTTTGAATAGCTAATTCTCTTGTTTCATCATGCACAATTAATTTTGCTACCATAGAATCATAATAAGGTGGAATTGTATAACCAGCATAAAGGGCAGAATCCACACGAATTCCTTTCCCTCCCGGAAAATGAATATAATTCACAGTTCCTGGACATGGCATAAAATTCTTATCTGGATCTTCTGCATTAATACGACATTCAATAGCATGACCTTGAATTTTTACATCTTCTTGTGCAATCGTTAATTTCTCTCCTGCTGCAATTTTAATCTGCTCTTTAATCAGATCGATGCCTGTTACCATTTCTGTTACTGGATGTTCCACTTGAATTCTTGTGTTCATTTCCATGAAATAAAATTCATTATTTTGATCCAGTAAAAATTCGATTGTTCCTGCACTATAATAATTGGCTGCTTTTGCCCCTTTTACAGCAGCTTCTCCCATCTTCTTACGCAATTCTTCATCTATAGCACAAGATGGTGATTCCTCAATCATTTTTTGATGTCTTCTTTGAATCGAACAATCCCTTTCCCCTAAATAGATCGTATTTCCATATTGATCGGCTAAAATTTGAATTTCTACATGACGTGGATTACGAATACATCTCTCTAAGTACATCGTATCATCGCCAAATCCATTCAGCGCTTCTCTTTGCGCTGTTTCAAATTTTTCTAAAAATTCTTCTTCGGATTCTGCGATTCTCATTCCTTTTCCGCCTCCACCAGAAGATGCTTTAATCATAATTGGATACCCAATTTCTCTCGCTCTTTCTAGCCCAACACTAGCTTCATAAATCGGTTCTTTCGTGCCCGGAACAACTGGTACGCCAGCTTGTATCATCGTATTTCTAGCTTCTGATTTATTACCCATTTTATCGATTGTTTGTGCAGATGGTCCAATAAAAGTAATGTTGCATTGTTGACACATTTTCACAAATTTACTATTTTCTGACAAAAATCCGAATCCTGGATGAATCGCCTCTGCTCCACTTACTAAAGTAGCACTTATAATACTCTCCATATTGAGATAACTATCCTTAGCCATCGGTGCACCAATACAAATGGTCTCATCAGCAAGCTGAGCATGTAGAGCATCTTTATCTGCCTCAGAGCAAACAGCTACCGTTAAGATTCCCATCTCACGACAAGCTCGAATAATTCGAACTGCAATTTCGCCTCGATTGGCAATTAAGATTTTTTTAAACATGATTTCCTCACTTCTTCCCAAAAATTATCAGCTATTTTCCTTTCATGAATTTCCAATCATAAAAGTCAACTCTGCTTGTGCTACGACTTTGCCATCAACAGTTGCTGTTCCTTTTCCAACACCAACTGGTCCTTTTATTTTAATCATTTCAACTTCTAGTAATAACACATCACCAGGAACTACTTTTTGTCTAAATTTTGCTTTATTAATTCCACCAAAATAAACAATTTTACCTTTATTTTCTTCCATAGAAAGACAACAAACAGCTCCTACTTGTGCCATCGCTTCAATAATTAAAACACCCGGCATAACTGCTTCTTGTGGAAAATGACCTTGGAAAAAAGGCTCATTATACGTAACACACTTTTTTCCAACTGCACGAACTCCAACTTCCATTTCTTCAATGCGATCGATTAATAAAAATGGAGTGCGATGGGGAATAATTTCTTTAATTTGTTCTATATTTAATACCATATCTTTCCTCTTTCTCTTAGCCAATGACTACAAGTGGCTGTCCAAACTCTACAATTTCGCCATTTTCTACTAAAATATCTAGCACTGTTCCATCAAATTCAGATTCTACTTCATTCATTAATTTCATAGCTTCTACAATTCCAATGACTTGACCTTTTTTCACCTTATCTCCAACAGATACGTAAGGTGGCTTATCTTCTGCTGGTGCACAGTAAAAAGTTCCAACTAAAGGAGATTTGATACAGTTTCCTTCCACTGCATTTTCTACCATCTTTTCTTCCTTTAAAATAGCTGGTGGCATTTCTTTTGAAACTCTTTCTTCTTGTATGGTTACTTGTTTTTGTTCTTTTACTTCCACTGGTGTTCCTACTATAGATGTCTGCACTTCTTTTCCAGCCATTCCATGATTGGATTTTAATGTTAATTTGCTATCTCCTTCTTCTAAAACAAACTCATTTAATTCAGAACTTGATACTTTATCAATTAACTGCATAATCTCTTGAATGTTCATTGTCCTTATTCTCCTTGATATTTCTTTACTAAAATACTTGCATTATGCCCACCAAACCCTAAGGAATTGCTAAGTGCATATACAACTTCTTGATCGCATACGGCTTCTTTACAATAATTTAAATCACATTCTTCATCTGGAATTTCATAACCTGCAGTTTTATGAATAAAGTTTTCCGTTACTGTTTTTACACAAGTAATAAACTCAATTGCTCCTGCTGCTCCAAGTCCATGACCTATCATCGATTTTGTTGAATTGATATACATTTGATACGCATGCTCACCAAATACATTTTTAATTGCCATTGTTTCAAATAAATCATTATGATGTGTACTTGTCCCATGAGCATTAATATATAAAATATCGTTTTTGTCTGCGCTAGCTTCTTTTATCGCAAACTCCATAGCTCTTGCTGCACCTTCTCCATCTTCTGCTGGAGATGTAATATGAAAAGCATCACATGTAGCTCCATATCCAACAATTTCAGCTAAAATATTAGCTCCTCTAGCTTTTGCATGTTCTAAAGATTCTATGACTACAACACCAGCGCCTTCTCCCATAATAAATCCATTTCTCTCTTTATCAAATGGAATCGAAGCTCTCTTTGGATCGTCACTAAAGGAAAGAGCTGTTAAGGAGGAAAATCCTGCTACTCCAATTGGAGTAATTGCAGCCTCTGTTCCCCCAGCAACCATAACATCCACTTCTCCCGCTTGAATAGAGCGATATGCTTCACCGATAGAATGTGTTCCAGTTGCACAAGCTGTTACAACATTAATACACTTTCCTTTTAATCCATAAGCAATTGCTACATTTCCTGCTGCCATATTGGATATCATAAGTGGAACTAACATCGGAGAAACTCTTGCTGGTCCTTTTTCCTGTAATTTCTGACATTCTTTTTCAATGACTTGTAAAGAGCCAATTCCAGAACCAATGGAACACCCAACTCTTGTTCTATCTTCTTTCTCCATATCAAGTCCTGCTTGTTCCATGGCTTCTTTTGTAGCTGCAACTGCATATTGAGAAAATAATTCCATTCTTCTAGCAGATTTTGCATCCATATAATCTTTTGCAACAAAATTCTCTACTTGCGCTGCTAACTTAGCTTTATATTCTGTTGTATCAAATCGATCAATTGGTTTTATACCAACGACACCTTCTTTTAAACCATTCCAAAATGCTTCTACACTATTTCCAATAGGAGTAATTGCTCCCATCCCTGTTACTACTACTCGCTTCATTGATATACCTCTATCTTATTTTACTTATTTTCACTTCTTATTTTTTTATATTACTCTTCTTACATTGCCATGCCACCATCTACATGTAACACTTGTCCTGTAATATAGCTTGCCTTATCCGATGCTAAAAATGCCACTGCTTCTGCTACATCTTTTACTTGTCCCATTCTCTTTAGTGGAATTTGTCCTTCTACTGCCTCTTTTACTTTATCAGAAAGCACTTCTGTCATTTCTGTTTCAATAAAGCCTGGAGCTACCGCATTTACTGTAATTCCTCTTGAAGCTAATTCTCTTGCTAAAGACTTAGTCATTCCGATTACTCCAGCTTTTGATGCCGCATAATTTACCTGTCCTGCATTTCCCATCACACCAGTTACCGATGATATATTAATAATACGACCAGATTTTTGTTTTAACATAATGCGATAAACTTGTTTCATACAATAAAAAGTTCCTTTTAAATTGGTATCAATGACCGCATCAAAATCTTCATTGCTCATTTTCATGACAAGGTTATCTTTTGTAATACCAGCATTATTGACCAAAATATCAATTCTTCCAAACTGCTCCATGACTTCTTTGATCATCGCTTCTACTTCTTCACTTTTTGAAACACTAGCCTGCAATGCGATAGCATTTCCTCCATTGTCTTTAATCTCCTGAACAACTTCTTGTGCTTTTTCTTTCGACCCATTATAATTCACAACTACAGTTGCCCCATATCCTGCTAATGTAAGAGCAATCTCTCTTCCTATCCCTCTTGACGCACCTGTTACTAATGCAATTTTTCTGTTTAACATGACACGATCTCCTTTAATTTCTCTAAATCTTCCACTTTCTCTATCTGAATTACATTGACATTACGATTTATCTTCTTCACAAACCCTGATAATGTCTTACCCGGTCCCATTTCAATAAACGTAGTAACTCCTTCTTCGATTAACCGTTCTATGGATTGTTCAAATCTTACAGAAGAAGCCACTTGCTGTGCTAAAAGTTCTTTTATTCGTTGTGCTTTCGTTATAATCTGGGCATTCACATTTGCCACATATGGAATTTCTGGATTTTTTAGCTCCACAGTGTCTAATACTTCTAATAATTTTTGTCCTGCTTGTTCTAACATTTTCGAATGAAATGGCCCACTTACCTTTAATGGAATCACTCGTTTTACACCCTGTTCTTTTAGTGCTTCACTTGCTTGTTTAACAGCCTCTACTTCTCCAGAAATAACAATCTGTCCTGGACAATTATAGTTTGCAATCCCTACAATTCCCTCTGTATCTTCACAAACCTGTTCAATGAATTCTTTCTTCGCACCTAATACGGCTGCCATCGTACCAAGACCTACTGGAACTGCATTTTGCATAAGAATCCCTCTTTGTCTTACTACTTGAACTGCCTCTTCAAAGCTTAAAACTTTTGATGCTACAAGTGCATTATATTCTCCAAGACTCAAACCAATTGTATAATCTGGTTTAATCCCCATAGATTCTACTTTTCTTAAAATAGCTGTACTAGCTGTCAACATAGCTGCTTGTGTATACTCGGTGATATGTATTTGTTCATTTTCTTCAAAGCAAAGTTCTTCCATAGAAAAACCTAATAATTTCGTAGCACTCTCAAATACTTCTTTGCTTTCTTCAAATTGTTCATAAAAATCTTGTCCCATACCAACATATTGAGAACCTTGTCCTGGAAACATAAATGCCACTTTACTCATCCGTCCGAATCTCCTTTATCTCTTTTTGTCTCTAAGCCCATTATATATTTTGAAAATCAAACTATTTGTCGAAAAAAAATGTAGGAAAATCCTATTATTCTACACTTTTTCTTACTTCATACTTATATATAGCAAAAGGGGAGTCGCTCTCACTCCTTCGCAACATCCCCTTTTCTTTTTTCTTATGCTTGAACACCTTTATCTTGCAAATATTTCATTACATCTCCAACAGTAAGAAGTTTCTCTAAATCTTCTGATGGAATTTCAACACTGTATTCTTCTTCTAATGCCATTACTAATTCAAATAAGTCAAGAGAATCAACACCTAAGTCTTCTTTGAAGTTTGTTGTTTCTTCAATCTGGCTTTCTTCAATATCTAACTGTTCTGCAATCATTGCTTTCATTTTTTCTAACATCGCTTATTCTCCTATCATTTCTTTTATGAATTTTTCGGCCTTTTTCTTTATAACCAAATATTTTGATATTCAAAATATATCATCAACTCTCTAAATTGTCAAGTTGTTTTGCTAGATTTATGCCGTTTTCTCTTACTTTGATTTGCTTAATACTAGCTCGGATGCCAACTTCTTTAATGTATCGGCTATATCTTTTTCTATTTCATCGGTATAGTTACAATTTTCTAACGATTGTTGAAAAATAGAAACATACATAACACATGCTGCTAGATAAATCCCTTCTTTAGAAGCATGGGATTGATCGACTTCCCAAAGCTCAATATTAGGATATCTCTTCATACATTCTACAAATACATCTCCAATAGAAAATAACATTCCATCTACTTCTTTTGCTAATTGATGATAATTATCTGAAATATTTTTCTGTACTTCTTCTAATCCTATATTTGTATGATTTCTTACAACACCATTTTTAGGAGCCCATGTCATAAAAAATGCTGTATTTGCTCCATTTTTTTTAATTTTTTTATCTAATTGTTTAACAGCATCCATCGTGATTTTTTCTATATGTTTTGAAACGATATTTTTCGTATTTTCTTGTAAAATTACATAGTCCCATCTCTCTTCTTCCAATACTGTATGTAACGTACTACCTAAATCATTTTTTTGATTGCTAAAATCACTTAAAGATGCCGAACCTTTTGCTATCACATAAACTTCACTTTCTTTTTTCATTTCTTTTAATAAATTACAGAATACCGCTGGAAGATCATGATTACATATTAAGCTATTTCCTACAAATAATATTTTCTTACTACTATCATTCACTTTATTCTCATCTGTTTTAAAAGTTTCTACATATGGCTTATATTTCTTAGAATTAAAATCTTCCTCCAATTGTTCCAAATCTATAGCTGAAATAGCTTTCTCCTCTCCTATCTGTCCAAACATAACATAAACTAGGAAACCTATTCCAATTAATACAACTCCTAAAAACAATATGAAATATTTTCTTTTCACTCTTTTTTCTCCCTTATTGTATATCATTAGCCATCCTCATGCTATGTACTACCTTTAACATTACTATCATAACATATATATTTAGAAATTCAATATACATCCTATAGTTCTTATGATTTGTAGTTTTTTCATCTCATATTGCTCTTAATTAAAAGAAACAAGAGGCTTTCGCACTGAAATAATGAGTATGAAAGCCTCTTATCTTTTGTATTCTATATGATATATATTCTTATTTTTCTTAGATTCTTTCTCCAATTATGCGTCTTCATTTTTCTTTTGCATTTCTTTCTTACTTCCTTGAGCCCCTTGTTGTGAAATAATAAGACCTAGTAATATAAAAATTGTTCCTAAAATAGCAATCCATGTAATTCTTTCGTTCAATATAATAGCAGAAGCTATAATTGTAATCACTGGATTTAAATACAAATACATACTCGTTTTTACAACTCCAAGCATTTTTAATGCTATATTCCATGTAACAAAACAAACGGCACAAGCACCTATTCCTAAATATAAAAAGTTTGCTAGATACACTGGCTTTGCCATAATTTCTAGTTTTGGATCATATCCCATCAAAATAAGGACTGGAATCATAAAAAGAATTCCCCATCCAAAAATTCTCCTTGTTGTCTGAATTGTATCATATTCATACTGTTCTATCTTTCTTAAAAAAATACAATATAATGCCCAAATAAAACCAGCTATAATCGCTAAAAAATCTCCTAATGGATTCAGTTTCAAAACAACTTGTCCATTAAAGTTAATAATATAAATTCCTATAATTGTAAAAACAAAACCAATAAAAAAAGCTCTATTTAAAGGCTCTTTCATAATAAAATAAGAAAGAATTCCTGTCATAAATGGTACACATGCTAATAAAATACCAATATTAGAAGCTGTTGAATATGTAAGTGCAATATTTTCAAATAAAAAATACAATGTAATTCCAGTAATACCAGCTCCGATAAAGTACCATTCGTGTTTTCTATCTTTTAATTTCATTTTCTTATGGTTCATCATATATAACACAAGTAATCCAATTGCAAATCGAGTAAATAATACCTCAACTGGAGTAAATTCTTCCAATAATACTTTGGTAGAAACAAAAGTTGTTCCCCAAATAAAGACTGTAAATAGTGCTATTAAATGTCCTACTATTTGTTGCTTTTTGTGCATAATAATACCTATCCTTCCTCATTTATAATATAGCGTTAAAACATTCCCCTATTTTTTAGATATTTTCTATTTGCCAATCAATTGGTGATAATCCATTTGCTTTTAAAAATTCATTTGTCTTACTAAAATGCCCACAACCAAAAAACCCCCGATATGCTGATAAAGGACTTGGATGAGGTGCTTCTAATATCATGTGCTTTTTGTTATTTAACATTTTCTTCTTCATCTGTGCTGGTCTGCCCCAAAGTAAAAAGACAATAGGACGATCTTGTTCGTTTAAAGCACGAATTGCAGCATCCGTAAAAATTTCCCAACCGATCCCTCTATGGGAGTTTGCTTGATGTGCTCTTACAGTTAAAACAGTATTAAGCATTAATACCCCTTGCTTTGCCCATTTTACTAAGTATCCATTATTTGGTACATAACATCCCATATCTTCTTTTAATTCTTGGTAAATATTTACTAAAGAAGGCGGTGTCTGAACGCCTGGTTTCACTGAGAAACTAAGCCCATGCGCCTGCCCTATATTATGATATGGATCTTGCCCTAAAATAACAACTTTTACCTCTTTTAATGGAGTCAAATGAAAGGCATTAAAAATATCCTCTTGTGGCGGAAAAATTTGATAATTCTGATATTCCTCTATCACTTTATAATAAAGTTCTTTATAATAAGGCTTCTTATACTCTAAATCCATATATGTTGCCCAATCATTTGTAATCTGTGGCATAAATATGTGCCTCCTTATTCATGATTTTTTCATCCTATACTAGATAATTAGGATTCTTTGAACTACTATCTAAAGGTAATAGGCTTCTTATGTCAATGACACATATGACAACGAGAGCATGCTCCTTTTGAAGTTGCCATACCACCTAATGAAGTTTCTCGCAATTCAGATGGGATCGATTTTCCCACTTTATACATAATTTCAATTGTTTCATCTAATAATGCTGGACATTCTATTCCACTTAATGCCATTTCTGCACTTGTAAGTGCTGTAGTTGCCCCTTGTGCATTGCGAAGTTGACAAGGAAACTCTACTAATCCACCAACTGGATCACATACAAGACCTAATAA
Organism: Candidatus Scybalomonas excrementavium; assembly: GCA_017694765.1. Classification (GTDB taxonomy): domain Bacteria; phylum Bacillota; class Clostridia; order Lachnospirales; family Lachnospiraceae; genus Scybalomonas; species Scybalomonas excrementavium. The sequence goes on along the minus strand of JADIML010000196.1, from coordinate 2,005 downwards.
ATTAATAAGTGCAAAAGAAGCTGCATCAAAGCATTGTTTTGGTGTACCTCCCATTAATTCCACAATTGCAGAGGCAGCCATTGCACTTGCTGATCCTACTTCTGCTTGGCATCCTCCTTCTGCACCAGCTGTAGTGGCATTTCTCGTAATCAGATATCCAATAGCTGAGGCATTAAAAAGAGCTTGTACAATTTGTTCATCATCAAACCCATATTCTTCTTGTAAAGCAAGCATTGTCCCCGGCATAACGCCAGAAGAACCTGCTGTTGGTGCTGCTACAATTAATCCCATAGATGCATTAACTTCTAGCACACCAACGGCATAAGAGATCGCTTTTGAAATCATAGTTCCACATAGGTTCTTTTTATCATCCCGTAGTTTTTTTAATTTTTTACTTTCTCCCCCGATAAGTCCCCCCATACTTTTTATTTCTTCTGTTAAGGAACGTTCTACCGATTTTTTCATAATTTGCCATGCTTTGTACATTTTTTCAATGGTTTCTTCTCTTCCATTCTCCAGCTCTTCTATTTCTCTTTGAAGCATTGCTTCTGAAATCAAAAGCTGTTCTTTTTGACAATATTCCATTAATTCTTTTCCATCTCGAAAATCCATCTTTCTCTAACCGCCTTATCTTCCTATACTGAATTTTTATCTATTTTTGTATCATTTATTTTATTGCGTTTCCTCTAATCTATACACTCTAATATATTAATTTTTATTCTATGAATGAAATCTAAAGCAAACTTATTTTTATGAAAGCTATCTCCCTATCTTTCTAAGAAATCTCTATCTCTTCTAGACTATACGTATTCCCAGTATAATTTCTTATAACGCTGGAATATATGTTGTTGAAATATTATCTGGATAAGACTCTAACTGTTTTAAAATATCTTTTCCCACTTTACCATCAAGTTCCACAATCGCATATGCTATTTTCCCTTTTCCTTCTCGATAAAGTTTTAAAGAACCGATATTTAAATTAGCATCACTTAAGACTTTTGTCACATAAGCAAGAACGCCTTTTCTATCCCAATGTTTTACAATTACAGTTGGAAATGTTCCATTTATATCAATTTCAACACCATTTAATTTTTGAATAACGGCATTGCCACCACCAATGGAAACTCCTCTCATTGTAATAACTTGACCGGATTCACAAGTCAGTTCAATATCTACTGTATTAGGATGAACCTCTTTTTCGTCATAATTTTTTATAAATTCATAATGGATTCCTACTTCTTTTGCATAATGAAAGGATTCTCGTATCCTTTCATCATCTGTCCCATATCCAAGAATTCCACCTACCAAAGCACGATCTGTTCCATGACCTTGATAAGTTCTAGCAAAAGAACCATATAAAGTAAATACAACATTTTTTATTTTTCCTTTTGCAAGATTTCTTGCTAATAAAGCAATCCTTAATGCTCCTGCTGTATGAGAACTCGATGGTCCTATCATATTTGGCCCCATAACATCAAAAATACTGATACCACTCATAGTTTGTCCTCTTCTTTCCTTTTTCTCCTGCCTACAACATCTTTATTCTATTGGCAATTTTTATATTGATTGTTCTTATTGTACCATTTTTCTTTCTAAAATACTATACAAGTAAAAGAAATGTAGTATATTTTTTATATTATAGAAATAACTCATTAAGAGGAATTTCCTATAACATAAAAAAACCTTCAAACAAACTGTTTGAAGGTTTACTTTCTATACATTCAAAACTACACACAGATTATATCTTAGATACTCTTAACGATATGTTGACTCTGTCAATCGAATTTACTTAAGAAGTTCTATCTCACTTCGTTTCGATAGAACGACCTACGACTAAAACTCAGCCTACGACTTCGTCTTGTCTTCGTTAAGTCTTTAGGTCAAGCCCTCGACCTATTAGTATCAGTCAGCTACACATGTTACCATGCTTCCACCTCTGACCTATCAACCTTGTCGTCTTCAAGGGGTCTTACTAGCTTACGCTATGGGAAATCTCATCTTGAGG
>JADIML010000195.1 GCA_017694765.1 Candidatus Scybalomonas excrementavium | reverse complement strand
ATAAAGGGATCGCCACCTTTTAATCGCACGACCATTTTTCCCTCTTTTGCTTTTTTCCAAAGCACTTTGTTTGTTTCTTCTTGTGATAGATGATGATTGTTAGAACGTTTTCCTGCATAGATCCATTCACAGTCTTTTTTTGTATCTTGTAAAAGACTTTTTGAAATTAAACTATCATAGACAACGACATCTGCTTTTTGAATTAACTCTTTTGCACGAATTGTCAAAAGCTTTTCATCTCCAGGACCTGCACCGATTAGATATACTTTCCCAGTATGGATTTTCTTTGCTAAGGCTACCCCTAACTCTTTTGCCAATGGAACGATTTGTTCAAATGCTATTTCATCTCTTCCTACAAATTCCTCTGGTAGTTTGGCAACAATTCGTTCATACTTTGGATGAATCCCATCTTTGGCATACATGCCTTCCATAACAAGAAAACCATCTTCATATCGACAATATCCTCCAGCTGGTGCATTACATCCACCATGTAATTGCTGTAAATACATTCTCTCAGCCATTAACATAGCTTCCCCTTCATAAGAATGGATCTTCCTAAGAATCTCTTTTATCTCTTCATCATCTTCTCGACACTCGATTCCTAAAATCCCTTGTCCAGGAGCTGGTAGAAATGTATTTGATAACAATGGCTGCATATGATATTTTGTACTTGGATACCCTTCTATTCCTAGTCTTTTTAACCCTGCTGCTGCTAATATAATTCCGTTATATTGTCCTTGTTCTAATTTAGAAAGTCGTGTTAATACATTTCCTCTTAACACTTTCACGATAACATTTGGATTTAATTGTTTAATCTGCAATTCTCTTCTTAAACTACTCGTTCCAATAATACTTCCTGCCTTCATTTCACGAATATCGATTCCGTCCATTGTAAGAAGAATATCGGATGGCTCTTCTCTTTCTAGAACAGCTCCCATCGTTAGCCCTTGTGGAAATTCCATTGGCATATCTTTAGCACTATGCACAGCAAAATCAATTGTATGATTTAAAAGTGCAACTTCTAGTTCTTTCGTAAAAACCCCCTTTCCTCCAAAAGAAGCAAGGGAGCGATCTAAAATTTGATCGCCCTTTGTACTCATTGGAATAACTTCTATTGTAAGATCTTTATAAGCCTCTCTTAATTTCTGAACGACTAAGTCTGTTTGCAAAAGAGCTAATTGACTCTCTCTTGTCCCAACTCGAATTTTTTCTATCTTCATAATTTCCTTTTGCTCCTTGCTATCATTTCAATCTAATACTCTTTTTCTGTCATTTTTCTATATTTCCTATTCCTAAATCTCTTCGTTATTCTTCTATGATCTGTTCTTTTTTACTATAGAGCTTCATAGCCTGTAGAAAAACTTCTAATTGCTCTGGTTCTATATCTTCTCTTACTTGATAAAAAAATTGACTGAGTGCTTTCTTACTTCCCTTTTCTTCGATTTCCTCTGTTAGATGTTTAATTACACTATGAACTGTCTGTAGTGAATGTTGAAATAAAAACCATTTTTTAAATTGAGACTCATAATCTTTTAAAATCTCTTTGGCATACTTTGCTTCTTCTTTTTTTCTCTCATTATTTTCTCTGGCTACATGTTGTAAATCATCCATATGATAACAAGCGATTCCTTCTAGCTCTTGAACTTTATGCTCAATATCCATTGGAACAGCTAAATCTACCAATACCATTTTTTTACCTGTATGATACTTTTTAAGATGAGCTTCTGTTATCGTATAATGTGGACTAGCTGTAGCACTTACAATCCCATCCATCTTTTTCATATAGTGATAGCGTTCTTCATATGGAATAATTTCATAAGATGTGGCTATTCCATTAGCATGTGTATGATCGTTTTTTTCTTCTTTCTTTGTTGCATTGATTCCACGCATCGTAATATATAAATGCATTCCGCCAATGGATTGTAGGTTTTTAAGAACAATATTTCCTATATTTCCACTAGAACCAATGATCATAATGTGCTTTCCTCGTAAAGTGCCTAACTGTTCTTGCAATGCTTTTACTGCTAATGTAGCTGTTGACACTGATGTTTTGGATAATTCTGTTTCTGTTTTTACTCGTTTTGAACCTGTCACACAGTATCTGAAAAATGTATTTAAATACACACCACACATTCCATGTTCTCTTGCAACATTATGGGCACGTTTCACTTGTCCAAGAATCTGATCTTCACCAATAACCATAGAATCTAATCCTGCTGCTACTTGAAATAGATGATGAATTGCCTTTTCTCCATGATAAAGTCGATAATATTCACTCAATGGTATCGTATCTTTTGCATTTTCCTGATTTTCTAAAGCAAACTTTGTAACACTATCTGTCATTTTATCATAAATAATCCGTTCATTCTCTTCTTCACTATAAATATAAACTTCTGTCCGATTGCACGTTGCTAGTACAACAACTTCTTTTATTTGTCCGTCTTCTTTCAGTGCTTTCATCAATCGAATTTGTTGAGATAGGGAAAATGCAAATAGCTGACGGATTTCTAATGGTGCTGCTTTATGACTTACACTTAACAGTTGGATGCCCATATTTTCTCAATCCTTTCTCAATCTCTCATAAAATATCGAAATTCCTTTTCTTGGCATAACATCATAATTACTGCTGTAAAATAATGTCACAAGTTTTTTGTATTTCTTCTTTCGTATGTGCCAAAGACACAAACATCGCTTCAAATTGAGATGGTGCTATATAAATTCCATGATCAAGCATATGACCAAAGTAGCTTGTATACCGATCTAAATCAGAAGATGTTGCTCCTTGATAATCATTTACCTGTTGTTCTGTAAAATAACAACAAAGAAGAGAACCAACCTGATTCACTTGTACAGGTTCTCCTTTTCTTCGTCCAGCCTCTTTCATTGCTTCTGCTAAACAGCGTGTTTTTTCCTCAATTTCATCATAAATTCCCAAATTACTTTTTAATAGCTCAAGTGTTTTAATTCCTGCTGTTGTAGCAACTGGATTTCCTGATAAAGTACCTGCTTGATACACACCACCAAGTGGGGATACGACTTCCATAATTTCTCGTTTTCCCCCATACACAGCCATTGGCATACCACCACCAACAATTTTACCAAGTGTTGTTAAATCCGGTGTCACTTTATAATATTGTTGTGCTCCACCATATGATAAACGAAATCCTGTAATGACCTCATCAAAAATTAATAAACTTCCGTATTGATTTGTAATTTCTCTTAAAAATTCTAAAAATCCATCTTGTGGTAATACAACTCCCATATTAGCTGCCACTGGTTCTACGATAATACAAGCAATTTTTTCACCATATTGCTCAAAGATTTCTCGAACCGAATCTTTATCATTATATAAGGCAATTAATGTATTTTCTGTATAGGAACGTGGAACACCAGCACTGTCTGGAACAGCACTCGTAAGAGCTGCAGAACCTGCCTTTACTAACAATCCATCGGAATGGCCATGATAGCATCCTTTAAATTTTACAATCATATCTCTTTTTGTATAGCCTCTTGCCACACGAATCGCACTCATAACTGCTTCTGTTCCAGAGCTTACCATTCGCATTAACTCCATAGAAGGAATTGCCTCATGAATCATTTCTGCTAACTGATATTCCTTTTTTGTTGGTGCTCCAAACGTTAATCCATCATAAACTGCTTTTTGTACTTCCTCAATCACTTCTTCGTGGGCATGTCCTAAAATACCCGGTCCCCAAGAACCAACATAATCAATATAATCATTACCATCTACATCATAAATGTGGCTTCCCTTTGCATGATGAATAAATACAGGAGTTCTCTTCACTGCTAAAAATGCACGAACTGGACTATTAACACCTCCTGGAATCACATTTTTTGACTGTTCAAATAGTTGTTCTGATGTTTTATATGTTCTCATTTTGATTCTCCATTTCTGTTCAACTTATCTCTTTTTCTATTCTAACACACTTTAGACTGATTTTTCTTACAAATATCATCATTTTATATCTCTATTCTTAGTAAAATCAAATTTTATCTTGCAAACAATCCAATACTTTTTGCTTAATGAATAAAGTTCTCTCCTCTTCTTCTTTTACTTCCTTTTTTATCTTCTTTCGATACTCATTTATTTCCTCTATGCAAGATACGAGTTCATCACTTATTCTTTGTTCTATCTCTCTTCGCAATATCTTCGAAACAAAAGGGCTCATTCCTGATGTTGAAATACCAATGGAAACTGGACCTTTTTTCACAACGGCTGGGAAGAAAAACGTACAAAGATTTGGACTATTGGCAACATTAACTAGAATGTTTCTCTCCTGATAAAAGAGAGCGACTTCTTCATTTAATTTCATTTGATTCGTTCCACAAATGACGAGAAAAAATCCTTCTATAGAGTGAGGCTGTATCGCACTCTTTAATTCTTGTTTCCACTGCTCCCCTTCTGTTAATGTGAGCAAAAGAAACCGAACCTTTTCTCTCCCATACTCTTTTATAAGCTCTTCTAACTCTGGTTCCCACTTTATAGCACATATTGTAATTTTCGCTCCATATTCTAGAAGCACTCTACTTTTTCTTCTTGCCACTTTCCCAGCTCCAAGAACAAGACATTCCTTTCCTTCTAGTGACAAAAACAATGGAAAATGTGCCATCTTTTTCCTCCTTTCTTCGATAAAATCTTCTTCTTTTCTTGTATCTTTTCTAATTTTATACTATGATTATACACATAGCTTTTTGTTTATCATACCGTAATTTCCTATGAACTGACAACCCTAAAAAGAAATGGAGGTTTTACTCAATGAGTACCCAAAAATTAATTCCAAATTTTGATACTTGCTATGAAAAGGCAACAGCTATTTTTGAAGAAACTAGAAAAGTAATTTTAGATAAAGAAACCGTGTTATTAAAAGTACTGATGACAATTCTTGCAAAAGGTCATGTTCTAATTGATGATGTTCCAGGAGTTGGCAAAACAACTCTTGCTTTAGCTTTTTCCAAAGCATTAAACTTATCCTATCATCGCTTACAATTTACTCCTGATGTATTACCTAGTGATATTGTAGGATTTTCCATGTACAACAAAAAAACAGAAGAATTTGAATACCGAGAAGGAGCTGCTTTTTGTAACCTTTTCTTAGCTGATGAGATCAATCGTACCTCTCCAAAATCTCAGTCAGCCTTATTAGAATTAATGGAAGAAGGACAAGTTACCATTGATGGAGTGACACATTATTTGCCAAATCCATTTTTTGTAATTGCTACACAAAACCCAATTGGCTCAATTGGAACACAGCTTCTTCCAGAATCCCAACTTGACCGCTTTATGTCCTGTCTTACTATGGGGTATCCAAGTAAAACGCAAGAAATCAATATATTAAAAGGAAGAAATAGTACCAATCCACTTCATAGCGTACAACAAATTGCAACCATTGACGATCTCTTACAAATGCAAGATGTCGTTCAACAAATTTACATGAACGATCCTATCTATCAATATATTATAAATTTAGTCGATGCCACAAGAAATCACCCTATGATTCAAATAGGTGTCAGCCCTCGTGGTTCCCTTGCTCTTATGAATATGGCAAAAGCTGCTGCCTTTTTAAAAGATAGAGATTTCGTTGTTCCAGAAGATGTAAAACTTGTATTTTCTGATGTATGTGCACATCGTATTATACTCGATACTCGTTCAAAGGCTTCTGGAGTTACTCATGCACAAGTGCTTGCACAAATTTTAAAAACAGTGAATCCATAAAGGAGGCTCTTATGTTACGATTTAAACTTCTTTATGGCATTACTTTATTAGGACTTTTTTGGTTTGCTATTATGTACCTTGATGAACTGGCCATGCTATTATTTATAATGGCAAGTCTTTTACCATTCTTACTCTTCCTACTTCATCGGATAACAGCACCCTTTTTATCAATGACAATAGAAAGTCCTGATTCTATTGTTACCAATAAATCCGATTATTATTTTTATTTAACAGCAAACAATCGCTCTTATTTTCCAGTTCCCTTTTGTATCGCTACGATTGAAATTCGCAACCAGCTACTTGGAACTGTTGAAAACAAGAAATGTCGTTTCTCTATCGGTTCTCATCAAACGACAATGGAAACGATTTCTTATGCAATGCCTGTTTGCAGTGGCTATGAACTTTGTCTTAAGGAAGTAACGATTTATAGTTTTCTTTCCTTATTTAAAAAACGATGTTTTCCAAAAACTTGTATCGAATCCATTCGTCTTCCTGATGTGAAAGAATCCATTCCTTTACCAGAAATTGCTTCTAGCCTTCCAAATAAAGAAGGCGACTTGTTTTCCAAAGACAAAGCTGGTGATGACGTATCAGAACTTTTTTCTCTTCGGGAATTTCGTGACGGCGATTCCTTACACCGCATCCATTGGAAACTTAGCTCTAAAATGGATGACTTTATTGTCAAAGAATATAGTTTTCCTTTTGGTGCTGATGTTACCATTGTATTTGATGCTGTAAAAGAAAGAACGGATGACTTCATACCACGCTTAGAAGAAACGCTTTCTTTAACCTTATCTCTTTGCCTTTCTTTCTTAGAACTTGGAACACACAGCACTTTCGTATGGTATGATAAACAGCTAAATCATCAGAGGAAATCAAACATAGAAACGAAAGAACAATGCTATCGCGTTTTTTATGAGCTATTAAAAACACCTCTTTTAGAAACTTCTATTCAACCATCCCTTTCGTTAGAGGTGTTAGAAAAACCATACATCCGCATTGTGTCTTCTCCTTTCGCTTCTTTTATTGTGGAGAATACTTATGAATCTTAGAAATTTTTATGCAACTTATATGAGAATTATTGTTGGCACATTAAGCAGTTTATTTTGTTTTATAACAGCGTTCCATATTCCAATTTCTTTTCTTTCGCTGTTACCTTATTGCCTGATTACTGCTTGGATTTTATTATTTTTATATGAGAAAAAAGGACAACTATTTGGAGATTGTACCTTACTCCTTAGTTTATTAGTTGTTGGAATTTTCGCTCTTGTCTTTCGGTCATGGATACCAGATGCCATTGACAGTATTACCTATTATATCCAAAAAGAACTGATAAACCTTAATGTTTTATCGGAAACAGAGCTTTATATTCCAACGGAACAATTTTACGCACTTGATCCATTTTTCCGTTTATGTACGGTGCTATTATCTTGTTTACTTGTATTGTTCATCCAACGGTTTTCATTTGCTATTTTACCGATTTTACTCACGATTCCATTAGTAGAATCTGGTCTTTATTATGGAGCAGTACCAAAATATTACTATTTTTTCCCATATGTAATATTTTTTATCGTATCACTTTCCTTGTTCCGTTTTCGAAAAAAAGCAATTCCAAAAGGCTTTTTCTCTGTGTTTACAATTCTTTTGGTTTTTTGCCTTTTCCTTTCCTCGGTGCTATTAGATATCTTTTCTTATGAACGACCTAGAAAATGGGATCAAATACGAAATTCTATCATTTTACAAGACTATGACCGACTATCTGAATTGATTGGATTTACCATTCCTTTTTCTTTATCCAAGTCTTATACAAGCATCAATGCTGGTAACTTAAAAGATCTTGGTAATAAATCAAAAAGCTCTAAAACTGCTTTAACCATATCTATGCCTGCCAGCCTTTCTATCGTTTATCTAAAAGGCTATGTGGGGACAGAATACAAAAAAAATCAATGGAATGTTCAGGCTGAGCATAGCTTTCAGCAAAAGCTACCATACTTTTATGAACAATCACCAGAAAGCCTTACCTTATCTCCTCTTGACTATTTAGCTATGGAACAAAATTATAATTCTAACTACCAAGAAGAGATGACGATTACCCCAAAGGCAGCCAATAAAAATTATGCCTATGTTCCTTATACAATGCTTCCAAATGATGTCCTTTCACAAGTGCAAGATTTATATTACACTCCAAAAACAAGGGATTCCTACACCATTCCTTATGGAACACAAAAAGGAACAACTCCTATTTCACTCTCTTTCCCTTCCAATGACTTGGAGCTTAAAAATGCTTATTCGAACTATATAAGCACCTATACCAAAATCCCGTCTTCTGTTAAAAAGGAACTAGCAAAAGCTACTATTGATATTAAAAACTATGCTTTGGAACATGATGTTTCCTATATAGAGGCTATCTCTTGGTATTTCAATCAATCTGGAATGTATACATATACACTACAGCCAGGAGCAATCAAACGAGAGCTAGATGCTACCCTTTATTTCTTAACGGAATCACACAAAGGATATTGTGTTCATTTTGCCTCAGCAACGACTCTCCTTCTTAGAAACTTAGGAATACCAGCTCGTTATGTGGAAGGCTATATGATTCGTCCAACAACTATTGCAACCGGTACTTATGATGAGAAGAAAAATCTATATACTTTTTCTGTTCCAGTATCCGATGCTCATGCTTGGACAGAATACTATGTAGAAGGAAAAGGCTGGATCGTTTTCGATACGACTCCAAGTTCTGATGATGAGACCTCTCTCCAAGTAGAAACAACCACTTCACAATCCACTCAGACGACCTCGACCACAACGGATCAAGAAACTACAACAGAAACTGTCAATACTGCAAGCACGACAGACACTTCACCTGAGTCTACAACTACCTCATCTACGGTGCTACCGAATAAAGAAAAAGAAGAAAACACATTTTTTCTCTCTCTAATACAAAATAGATTTCAAAGAGAATTAAAAGCTATTCTTATAGGCGTCCTTGTGTTTGTAGCACTCTTTTTATTACTTCTATTGCGAAGATACTACCACTTATATATTCGATATAAATCCTTCCATCAAAAGGATAACAATCTATCAGCAATTGCTATGCTAGAATGGCTTTTCTATTTATTTACATTAAAACCACCTAGCAATGCAGAGAAAGAAATTATACAATCTCGTATGAAACCATTACTAGATCGAGCAAAATATAGTCAACATGTAATTACAAACGAAGAATTATTAGAAATTGAAAAACTAAT
>JADIML010000194.1 GCA_017694765.1 Candidatus Scybalomonas excrementavium | reverse complement strand
CCTTAATGTTCTACGAATTTCTTTAGGGACAACAACACGCCCTAAATCATCAATTCTTCTTACAATTCCTGTTGCCTTCATATAAAAATTTCCTCCATTTTACATATTACCTTTGCTTCCTAAATTCTAGTTAGAAATGAAAGGAATTTTTTTCAAATAATAATTCCCATAACTAGGAGATAACGGTAGTATTTGTAAAATGAAGGAATTTATTCTTTCTTTTTATAATTTTTTGAAGTTCTTCAAGTAAAAAGTAGGTTACTCTGCTGTTGTAGCTTCTGAAGTTGTCGTTGTACTTTCTGAACTTGTCGTTGTATCTTCTACACTTGTTGTACTTTCTTCTTTCGTTTCTTCTTGTTTAAATGTAATTTTTTCATATGCTTTTTTATTCACATCTTTATCAAAGTCCCATTTTTCTTCTAAAGATTTTGTAAGTTCTTGATATTGTTCTGTGAAATATTCATTTTGTTTTTGTTGTAATAACTCTTCTTTTTTCTCTTTTGTAGCTTCTTTATCATTTGGATTTAACATTTTAATAATATGATATCCAAATTCACTTTCTACAATATCACTTACTTCATTCTTTTTTAACTTCAATGCTGCTTCACGATATTCTTTTACTGTCGTTTCATCATCACCAAGTGTATACTCAGAAGATTTTTCAGCTTTATATTCTTTGGCAAGAGCTTCTAAGTCATCTTCTCCTGCTCGAATTCTTGCCAATGCTTCTTCTGCTTTCTTTTTCTGAGCTGCTTTTTTCTTAGCACTAAATTCTACTTTTTGTCCATTATCATCATAATCAAATGTTTCAAATAATAAATTATATGTTTTATATTGGCGAGCTTCTTCATCTGATACTGTTACATTGCCATCTTCTACAATTTTATCATGGTATTTGGAAGCTAATGTATTTTCTTCATACACTTTTACCATGGTATCTTCTGTAATTCCAGTTTGTTTTAAATCGTCTTCTCCAACAGAGCTCATAAAAGATTCTGCATTTTCTTTTGCTGTTTTCTTTTCTTCCTCTGTTAAAGATAATCCTTGTTTCTCTGCTTCTTTCGATAGATATTTCACCATCTTAATTTGAGAAATCATATCCTGCTTTGTTAATTCTTCCATTGTCACTTGTTTTCCGTCTGCATCGCTAACTGGATAATCCCAAACAGAAGAACCATACCAAGATTCATATTGACTTTGAATTGTTTTCGCATATACCCATGCCTCATCTAAATATACTTTTTGTCCATCATATTCAAAAAGTACCGTTTCATCATTGCTTTTTGCTGCTCCACTACATCCTCCAAGTAATGCACCTGTTAAACAAAGGCATAAAAGTCCTGCTACCTTTTTACTCATCCATTTCTTCATTCTCGTTTCCTTATCCTTTCTTTTATCCTATTAGAAAAAGCATCGTCTAATTGGAACCATTCTTTTCCTTTTCTAACAAATTTTCTATTTCTTATTGATTATAGCTTATTAGCTTGTCATTCGTCTAGATCATTTTCTATTTTCCAAGCCTTTCCTTATTCAATCAGACTTTTGATATCTTCTATGATCTGTTCCATTGTTTGTAATAGCTCTTTTTTACTACCTGTTTTTAAGCGATACACAAAGGATAGTTTTTCTACTTGGAATTTTAATTTATTGCGATATTTTTCTTGCTTTAAGAGTGGTTCAATTCCTTCTACCTTTACTCTAGCTTGTTGATACATTGTAAAAATGAGCTGTCCATTCTTTTGTTCAATCTGTGTAATATGAGCTTCATGAGCCTTGGATTTTAAGAGAGAAATTTTTAGAAGATTTAAAACAGAAGCTGGTGGCTCTCCATAGCGATCAAGCAATTCATCTGTCATATCAGCATACTCTTCTTCGGACTCAATGGATGCAATTCTCTTATAAAGTTCTAATTTTTGCATTTCATTTCGCACATAAGTAGCTGGAATAAACGCATCAATCATTACATCTATCGTTGTTTCAAAATCTTCCATATCATCTTTTTCCCCTTTTAGACGGCGAACTGCATCATTTAGCATTTTACAATATAAATCATAACCGATTGCTTCCATATGACCAGACTGTTCTGCTCCAAGTAAGTTTCCAGCTCCACGAATTTCTAAATCTCTCATAGCAATTTTAAATCCAGAGCCAAGATCCGTAAATTCTCGAATTGCCTGTAATCTCTTTTCTGCTGTCTCCTTTAACATCGTATCTCTTCGATACATCAAAAAGGCATAAGAACTTCGATTAGAACGCCCAACACGCCCTCTTAACTGATAGAGCTGAGACAACCCTAAATAATTCGCATCATGGATAATCATTGTATTAGCATTGGAAATATCAAGTCCTGTTTCAATAATGGTTGTGGAAACAATAACGTCCAATTCTCCATTAATAAATTGATACATAATCGCTTCTAACTGACGTTCGCTCATCTGTCCATGGGCAAATCCAACGGAGGCTTCTGGAACTAATTTGGCAATCTGCTCTGTAATCTCTTCAATATTATTCACACGATTGTATACATAATACACTTGTCCGCCTCTTGCCAGTTCTCGATGAATTGCTTCTTTAATTAATTCCTCATTGTATTCTAATACATAGGTTTGAACAGCGCGCCTATCAACTGGTGGTTCTTCTAACACACTCATATCTCGAATTCCTATCATGCTCATATGGAGAGTTCTAGGAATTGGCGTTGCACTTAAAGCTAATACATCAATATTTTTCTTTAACTGTTTGATTTTTTCTTTATCAGAAACACCAAATCGCTGTTCTTCATCGATAATGAGTAATCCCAAGTCTTTATATTCCATATCTTTGGATAAGACACGATGGGTTCCAATGACAATATCAACCATACCATTTTTTAGCCCTTCCATTGTTCGTTTCTGCTCTGCTTGGGTTCGAAAACGTGACATCATATGAATATTAATTGGGAAGTTTTTCATTCTCTCTACAAAGGAATTATAGTGCTGCTGGGCTAAAATCGTAGTAGGCACAAGAAAAACAACTTGTTTTCCATCGGTAACAGCTTTAAATGCTGCACGAATTGCTACCTCTGTTTTTCCATAACCAACATCTCCACAAATCAGTCGATCCATAATTTTTTTACTTTCCATATCAGCTTTTGTAGCGGCAATGGCATCCAACTGATCCCCTGTTTCTTCATATGGGAATAACTCTTCAAATTCTCGTTGCCATACGGTATCCTTTGAGAACGCATATCCTTCTTTCGATTGACGAATGGCATATAACTCTACAAGCTCTTTGGCTATATTTTTAATTTCCGAACGAACTTTTGATTTGGTTTTCTCCCATTCTGTTCCACCGAGTTTATTGAGCTTTGGTTTTCTTGCAGAAGAACTGGCATATTTTTGTATCAAATCAAGTTGGGATGCTAAAATAAATAGCTTACTTCCTCCCTTATATTCAATACAAATATAATCTTTGGTCACCTTATCGACTTCTATTTTCTCAATTCCTTTATAAATACCAAGTCCATGTTTTTCATGAACAACATAATCTCCAATGGATATATCAGAAAAACTTTGAATTTTTGCTCCACTATAGGTATTTTTTTTCTTTTTTCCTTTTTTTCGTTTTTCTCTTGCTGTAAACACATCACTTTCTGAAATGATGGCAAACTTTAATAAAGGATATTCAAATCCTCTTGTAATTCTACCTTGTACGGAAATAATTTCACCTTGTGCCACAAATCCATCTAATTTTTCTTGATAAGTAACTGGAATATCATGTTCACGAATATCTTGTGCCAATCGTTTTGCCCTTGTAGAAGATGGGGAAAGCATTAGCACTTGGTATCCCTTTTGCCGATACATTTTTAGATCTTTTACTAACTCTTCAAAGCTATTATTGTAAGAATTTACCGATTTTACGTCTATATGAAATTGACTATTTGGCGAAAAAAATGGAAAGTTATGAATCATCATACTAAGTAAAATGGTCGTTTGATTCGCAACTTTTCCAAGAATTTCTTCGTAAGGAAAAAGCACATTACTTTGAGAAGGTAGAATATATCCCCCTTCTAATCGACTTGTCATACTCTCACGAAATTCTAACTCGTAAACCTTGGCTCTTTCCAAAATTCTAGCTGGTTCATCTAAGAAAAAAATCGTTTCTTCTTTTGAAAAATAATCAAGAAAGGACACTAAATTGTCATAGAAGAAAGGTAAATAACTATCAATCCCTATTACCGTTTGAAGTTCTAAAATTTCTTCTTTTACCCCTTTTATTACTTTCGAAAGACGACTATATGCTTCTTGTTTCTTTTCTTTTTGCAAAATGTTAGAAGTGTGTTCAAATTCTTCTTCCATTTTCTTAAGCCCTTGTTCTAACTGCTGTTTTGTAAGAACATATTCTGTAGAAGGATAGAACAATAACGAGTCTACATTTTCAATCGAGCGCTGACTTTCTTTATCAAAACTTCGAATGGAGTCGATTTCTTCATCCCAAAGTTCAATTCGATATGGCGTTTCTTCTGTCAGTGGGAAAATATCTAAAATTCCACCACGAATGGCAAATTGTCCATGACTATCTACCATACTTGCCCTTTCATATCCCATTTCAATGAGTTGATCTTTTAAAGCATCTAAATCAAGCATATGTCCAATTTTTAATTCTACACTATGATGCTTTAACTCCGAAAGCTCTGTTAAACGATCCATCGCTCCATCAATGGTCATAACAATTGTCATTGGTTCTTTTTGTGCCAGTTTCTTTAAGATTTCCATACGCTGTTTTACAATCGTATTACTATGAATATCTGCACTATAAAAGAGTACGTCTTTTGCAGGATACAAGTAGACATTGCGATCAAAAAATCGATAGTCTTCATAAATTTCTTTTGCTTTCGCTTCATTATGTGTCAAAATCACGCGATAGGAACACTCCGCTCCTATTGTGTGAATCAAATGGCATTTTTGTGTATCAATACATCCTGTAACTAAAATTGGTGTCTCTTGTTTTTGTATTTGTTCCATTATTTCTTGACAAATTTGCCCTTGACTCAGCACCTTTTGCAATACGTCCATTGTTCTCCTCCTCTTCTTAACCAAATTTCTTACTATTTTCTTTTTATGATGGAATTGTTATTTCTGTTTCCCATTGTATTGATTCATTGCTTTATCTATGTCTTCTTTCACCATAAGAAATGCAGCTTCACAAGCATCTTCTACTGCTTTTTCCACATCTTTACTCTGTGCTTTTGGAAAACGAGCCAATACATGGTCAGCTAAATCCTGTCCAGGAAGTCGTTCTCCTACTCCGATTTTAATTCTTGGAAATTCATTGGTTCCAAGATGAGCAATAATACTTTTAATACCATTATGTCCACCGGCACTTCCTTTTTTACGGATACGAAGCTGTCCTACATCTAAACTAATATCATCAAAAATGATAATCATATCTTCTGGATCCATGTTATAATAATCTGCCAATGAGCGAATACTTTCTCCACTTAAGTTCATATATGTTTGTGGCTTTACAAGAAGTACTTTTTCATTTCCCATCATTCCTTTTCCAACAATAGCTTTATGTTTTTTCTCAAGCTCCATTGGAATTAAAAATTCTTTTGCAATTTTATCAACTGCCATAAATCCTATATTATGTCTTGTATATTCATATTGAGAACCTGGGTTCCCTAAACCTGCTATTAATTTCATAATTTTTGTTCCTTTCTAGGTTGTTCTTGTATTATTTTATATCATTGATAACGAATCGCTATGCTTTCTTATGATTTTAGTCGTGCAAATAAGGGCTTGTAATGTTCTTACAGCCCTTTTTTGCTCCTATATTCTTTTATCTTTTCGTATAGAAATAGCTCTAGCTTATAAAAGTCAAAACTTCTTTTGTAAACGCTTCGTATTATGATTTTACTATACGATATTTCCTTTGGATACGCAAGGATAAAGTAGAAGATGTCCTTATAGCTCATAATGAACTTGTAATGGGAAAGACAATCTCCCATCTCCTTTTTTATAGGTGAAAACGAGATACTCTCTTTTTTTATTTGCTTTCCACTCATTGGCTAACAATATTCTATTTTCTATTCTGTCGTCTTCTTGTGCTAAATAAAGAAAGCAGCGATATTTCTCTTCCTCTTTTTGAAAAAATTCTTTGAGATCAAATGTTTCATGTAACGTTACTTTCTTACCGTTACATATCGTTGATAATGTTTCACTAGCTACTAAAAACTCTTTTCGTTCTCCTTTTTGATTCACAACGACAAAATACATTTGATATGGCTTATTTGGAATATTATATCCTGTGTTTACCACCGTAATATCTACTTTGATCTTGCCATTTTTTAAATACTTTTTTACTTTGAGACTTTTAATATAATATCGATACCCTAGATGTGAAGAGATATATGTTTCGGCATTTTGTGTCCCTATCGTTTGCTGTTTCCATTGTTCGATGACTTCTACATTATAATAACGATTCAAATAAGAAGCGTGCATTTTCATAAATTCTTGGTTGGCATAAAAAGCATCACTCCAATCACTTACCATAGGCATTTCTCCCCCATTATGCTGTCCAAGAATGTTTTTTTCCATCCAGTTTAATTCATCTTCTCTTCGATATTTTGGATCATCATAAGTACCAAGATCTGTATCACTGGCTAATAGTCCATCATTATGATAGCCAAGTCGATTGACTAAAATTTGTTCTTTTTGTGCTTCTCGAATAAAACGAGGTCTTCGCACACTTACTTTTATCTCTTTTGCCAGATATTTTTCCCAAGTTTTTAAAATAGTACAACGTATTTTTTTATCTTTCTTCCCATTTCCTGTTAAGTATCTTCCATCATGCCATTCCCCATAATCACCTATCATTCCAGCTTGAACAGAGGCTATCACATCTTTTTCTTCATTTAGTATAGCTGCAATCTGTTCCATATGTTTTTGTATCAGTGTTATATTATCGGGTTCTACACAACTTCCATAGAAATTATAAGCTCCTCGAAAAATAACTTGCATATCATTTTTTCTTGCTTCTATCAGACACTTTCTTACATTCTGTAACGCCTCTTCTTCAATTTCACAATCTCTATATTTTTGTAAATCCATGCCAACAAGAACTAATCGATTTCTTTCTTTTCTTAATGTTTTTATTGTATCAAACTGACTACTATCGATTTGAACGTAATAGCCTTGTCCGGGATTATCCAAACTATCTATTGTCTCTTCATAGTGCATAGTAACATTCCGATTTGTTTCAACAAACCAGAAAATCAGCCCCATAAAAACTAAGATGTCTATGAATCCTCCTATTATGATTTTATAATTCATCTATACTATCTCCAATAAGTATTTTAGTGTGACAAATTTTAAATTCCAAAAGTATATAACATTCTCTTCTAAAAATGCTGTTTCTTTTAATAAGTCTGTTATCTTAGCTTCAAATTCTTTTTTATTATATTTTTCTATATTGGTTGTGTGATATCCATTTCTTGTAATCCAACTTATCTTTCTTTTACGCTTTTTCCCATAGAGTGTAAAGACTGATTCGGATATAAGGACAAGATCTTCTAATGGAATTTTATACTGTTCTCTTTTTTTAGCAAATTTTCTTAGACGACTTACCAAATAAGGATACTTATCTGGCCATACCGTATTCATAAAATCCACTGTATTTTTATGAAGTAACAAGCGTAACATTCTATCGGCTTCTTCTTTTGTATCGGATGTATGAACAGAACTTTTTCCAATTTTACAATATGCACGTATTCTCTCTTTTAACTTCACAACTTCTATGAGCTTGTCACATTCAAATGCCAATACATGAAGTGGCTTCTTTTCCACATAACACTGATCCACTTTTCTCCATATTCCACGAAAATGGTTATAAGGACTTCCTGCCCATCTTTCTTGCCCATAAATTTGAATCATATAATTTCTTAATCCTTGCCGATTCAAATATACAGGCTTTTGTATTCGTAACGTTCCTGTTTGCTTTACCATATTTTTAATCGTTTCAATTTGTTCTAGCTGATGGACTGTTGACCATACGTTCATTACATATAACATAACATCTCTCCTAATCATCACTAAATGTTAAGTAAATTTTAGCTCCCAAATAAAAGAAATATGGAAAAATTTTATACAAAAAGAGAGCATATTTTTTTTCTTTACAAATGGCATCTTTAGAAAATTTTTGATAATGATGATACTTTTTTAAAAACTCTTGTCTAATTTTCTTTTGTGCTTTTTTTCCATCTTTTAATGTATGTATTCTGTAATCAGCCACTGCCAAATTAAACATATAATTTGCAAAAGCTGCTTCGTAAAGCTCTGGCATATTTTTCTTCATATATCCAATACTTTCCTTAAATGCTTCTAAAACTTGAAGACGTTTTAATGAATACGTTCCCATAATACTATCTCGTCTTTGAAAATAAAAATAAAGTGGCATATCCAATACAGAAATTTTATTGCATTTCATAAAGATTTTATAAGTCACAAATTCATCCTCATTAAGCCGTCCTACTGGATAATGAATCGAATCAAATAGTTCTCTTTTATATAATTTTCCCCAAGCAGTAATCATATATCTTCTTCTTTCTTTTATAATCTGTTTTACTGCCTGTTGTTTCGTCAATATAGAAGATCCATCTATATTGTATACATTTGGTATTCTATCAGAAAATTTCACATAATGACATATAGATACATCACTGTTATCCCTTTTTATGGCTTCATAAAGACGAGTTAATGTTTCTTTATGAATGGCATCATCGCTATCTAAAAATAGAAAATACTGCCCTGTTGCCTTTTTCATTCCTTCATTTCTAGCAGAAGATAATCCCCCATTTTCTTTGGAATATAAAACAAATCGCTTATCTTTTTGTACAAACTTTTTTGCAATATACTCTGACTCATCGGTAGAACCATCATTGATAAGAATACACTCCCAATTTTCATACGATTGTTTCCATACACTTTGCAGACATCGTTTCAAATATCGTTCTACATTATAAATAGGAATAATAATACTAATTTTTTCTTTCATAGTAACGAAAATCCCTCCTTTAAAATTTGTATCAATGTTTGAAACTGTTTTTTTCGATATATGAATAGTAAGAAAATACAGTTAGGTACGATGACACAAATCATACATTTTATGATGAAAGTTCCAATGGTTACTTGAGAAATTTTTGAAGTGAATAACCATGTAATTCCATATATAATACCTATATGAACAAGTTCTATCAATTGCTGTTTTATAAATAAGGAAAACGATTGTTGAAACACTTTTTTATAAACAATAAATGGCTCATACCAAAAATATGTCGTTAATACCGATACAATCGTTGCAAAGAAAACCCCTTCCATACCAAACCATTTTCCTAAAAGAAGAGATAATAAAAGATTCATACTTGCAGCTATCATTGTAATATTTTTTATTTCGGTAAAAATTCCAGCAGCCTCTCGAAATACGGAAATACTCTCTCTCCTTACTCTTAAATAATAAATAATAACAAGTAATATAACTATTGTAAAATTTAATTGATAAGATTTTCCTGCCCATAGTACAATAAAATCTTGAAATAATAGTAGCAAACAAATGGAAGTCCAACAAGAAATCCAATGATTTAAAAGACTTATGATTTCATAAATACGATATTGCTCTTTCTCATTTTGTTCTACTATAAAGTTTCCTACACTAGCAGCAACTGCCGAAAATAATACAGCAATAATGCCTTGTACTCCTACAATGACAAACTCATAATTGGAATAATATCCAACTGCTATTGTACCAACAAGTAATGAGATAATTACATTATCAGAACTATGGATAAGCGTTTTAGAAAACTTAAGCTGAAATAATGTAATCGTATTGTTAAAAATCGTTTCTTTTTCTTTCTTTTCTAATCTCGCCTCTTGTTTTAAATATTGATAATACTTAGAAATATCGGAAGAATACCAGATTCCAAGAATCATAACTTTAAATAGTACAAATAGTAAATAGATGAAAAAACTTTTAAACACAAGAAGTGTAATCCCCTGTCCTATATAGCAAAATATTTCTAAAATAAGCTGTGCTTTGGAAACTAAGTATTGATTTTGATCCGCAGTCATTATATTCGCTTTATAGGAAAAAATATTATTAATACATGCAGAAAGAATATATAACAAAAAATATATTACAATTTTTGATTGTTGAATTTGAACTCCTTCTTCTATGAAATAAGGCAAAAAAGGAATCAAAACAATTCCCATTAGTAAAACAACCCCACTCATTATGAGATACATTTTTTGATAATAGTGGTATAACCCACTACATTTCTTATAATCCTCCTTTGCTAACGGTTCATAAAAGCTATATATCATCGAACTTCCTAATCCAAATTCTGCAAATGAAAATAATAAAAATAGATTATTAAACAACCCATTTATTCCTAAATATTCTTTCCCTAACGTTCGGATAAAAATCGTTTTTACTAAAAAATTTAGTAACAAAACTATGATTTGTTTCACAAGAGCATAACAGCTATTCTTTATGCTTTTTTTACTTCTACTCATAATAATCAAACCCCATCTATTTACTTAGATTCCTCTTAATATATAATTTCATAATAGGAGAACAAATAAAAAATGTACTCGCTAATACATTTCTATAAGAATGTCTTAAACAAAATAAACAATATGTGTAAAATAGTTTTTCTAATTTTTTTTGTACAGGAACAATTCTTTTTCCTTCTAAAATTCTATGAACTGTTTTATTATCTAAAAATGTATCAACTATTTGTTTTAAATTTTCAAAATCTAGCTTTGTATATAAACTTTTTTGGATCATAGTCCAGCAAAATAGTCTTGAGAAAAGTGGTAGCATTAAATCCTGTTCTTGTTCCCAACACCTATTTCTATCAAGGCTTTTTTCATAAGAAGAAATCATTCGAAGAACTCTCTCATCTAAATTAGAAATTTCCTGATTAGATGATGTATTTTTATGAATATAATAATAACATACTTCTTTCTGAATAAAATAATAAGAAGGATGAAATTCCATAACCTGTAAATTATATAGCGTATCTTCCATAAAAATAGTACGAATATCTTCAAAATATATTTGATTTTTTTCTAAAAATTCTCTTCGATATAATTTTCCCCACACATATCCAAATAAACTCTCTGACTTTAATTTCTTATATATCTCATTTCCCTTTTCTACAACACCTTCTCCAAATGAATAAGAAATTTTTTTCTTTTTTCCATGTTTTATCTCATAGTATTGACCACAAACAACATCATATAATTTCTTTTTTAATGGTTTTATAAGTTCTTCTAATGCTGTTTCTATTAACATATCATCACTATCGAGAAACATAATATAATCTCCTGTTGCCTGTTTTATCCCGACATTTCTTGCAATTCCCTGTCCTTCATTTTTTTTATCAATCACTATAATTCTATTGTCTTTTTTCTTTGCTTGTTGACAAATAAAACCACTCTTATCGGTAGAACCATCATTGACTAAAATAAATTCAAAATTTGAATATGTCTGTTTTATTACTGATAAAATACAACGTCTTAAATACTTTTCACTATTATAAATTGGTACAATAATTGATATTTTCATATTTCCCTCATACTGGCATTCTCAATTGTTTTTTTATATAGCGAATACCTCTTGTATACTTATTGCGAATGAAACGTATGATTTTTATATAACATTTTTCAAAAAAAGATACTGAAATCTCTTGCTTTTGTTCCATACGATCAATCTGTAAACAGTTTCTTAACTCTTTCTTTCGTTTCTCGTTGATTGAATTGCTCCTATATCCTACTTTTATTTTCTTTCCTTTCTCTTTACAAACTCCATCATATAAAATTTTCGAATCTGATTTTATATGTTTGGATAAAAAAATTGGTGAACTTATTTCCTTATATTCAAAAAATATATTTGCCATATATGCTAAGTATTCCAGTTCCAATGCTCGTTTTTTAAAATAATAAAAGTCATAATCATACCCATTAATTTCATGAAACTGTATGATCTTTATTGGCTTTTTAAAATAAATCGCACAGGCAACTCGATGTGCACCATCTAAGAGAACACCTCTTTTATCAACAGGAATCCAATAACGTTCCTTATCAAAACGTTCTTCTATAAAATCCTGTATTAAATGCTCCAATGATTTATGATACTTTTCCATTCCTGCCTTTTTCTCATTTCCACTTTCTATAATAATACCATCTTGAAAGGCAGCAATATGAGCATCATAAAGTTTTACTGCTAATACTTCATTTTTCTTCTCTACTTTACTTTGAATATAAGAAAGTTTTGCTGCTAAATCTAATCTCTCTGGAATAAGTAACATTTGTGGATCTACTTCTTTTACTTCATAAGATGTGTTACGATCTAATTTATAGTATTCCTTTAAATATGCTGATATTTTATTTTCCATCTCTCTCATCTCTCTTATAAACTGGTTTTTCTTCTCGATATGCTATCGTATCAACTACAGTGCCATGACAAAAAATATGTTGATCGATATGTTTTTCAATCCATTTAATGCGAAAAAAGCTAAAGAGCCATCCTAAAATCATTCCAATAAAAATACCCATTCCCCACCATATCATCGCATAGTCTTTTACAAAAAATGTCATAATTCCTGTCACACTACAAAAGATAAATGCTGTTAAAAATGCTCCTGTCATATCTGAAAAATAATATAAATAAATCATATTTCCATACATCATAAAAACTCCCATAAAAGCAACAGAAAGAACCGGATATACTTGTATTGTCATTCCTTGAATGCCTAGACTGGATGCAAACGTGATAATCAGAAAAAATACAACAGAAGTAATTGCAATTTGAACTCCTAAAATCTGTCTCATTTGTTGTGCAATAATACGAAACAGTATCCTCTTATTTTTAAAAATACTTTTGTAAGTTCCTCCAATCACTGACTCCATATATCGCTGATATGCTGTATGAAATCTTGTCTCTGCAACAACAATAAAAAAAATCATAGTAGAAACATTAGTAAACATAGCAAGACAAGTTGCCATATCATATGTCTGATTCGTATAGTAAGTTCCTGCGATATGTAGTCTTCCCGGAACAGTCCAAAAAATAAAATTATGGATATAAAGACCTAACATATAAAAAAAGTTCGAAAACATCAGTCTTTTATGACTAAAAAAATAACGAATACTCTCCATATAACGATTGGAGAAATATTGAAAATATTTTCTAATATAAGAAAACTCTAATACTGCTATTACAAAAAAACCAATTGTAAATCCATATAAAATAGAATGTATTTCATCTACAGACAAGAGGAAATAACTAACGATTGCAAAAATTACTGTTATTAACATTCCTATTAAGAAAAACCATGCTATCATCTTATAATCTTTTGTTGCATGCAAATACGTAATGGAAAAAAATAATATAAGAGCAACGATCCAAAAAATATCAGTAAATATAAGAAACTTCCAATCTACATTTCCTCTTTGTAAAAGAGAATATCCAACGGGTAGAAACAAAATCGTTCCAAAACTACAGCAAAGTGTTACTCCTACATAATAGGAAGATAAAATATTGTGAAACTCTTCCTCATAAAACTTATCTGCCAAATATCTTGATAAGACAACATTAATTGGGGCTGTTAATAAGACAGAAAAAATAAACACATAGAGAATAGTAGAGGATAATAATTCCCTCTCTCCATAAGATATTTGGGATAATCCAAGAAATAAATAAAGTGCAAGAATCGTTAAAATAATTAAAATAGTTGGTCCAATTGTTACCATTGAACTATAGAAGATTCCTAAAAGAGCTCTAGAAATCCCTTCTTTTTTATAAATTTTTTTTAATTCAAACCCAATTCCAGCCATTTTCTATACTCCTTTTATCCTATCATCTCTTGATATAAGTGATAATACCGTTGATAAATATCAAAATCATCATAATGCTCTATAACTCTTTGATATGCAATTTCTCCCATTCTTTTTCTCTCTTCGGAAGATTGTGCTAATCGTACCATACACTCTGCCATTCTAGAAACACCCATAACTGGCACAACATAGCCAGCACTTCCATAGGAATCATGCTCTCCATAGATCAGTCCATGACAATTGCCTACATTAGTAGTAATAAAAGGCTTTTGGGCAGCAAATCCCTCTAAAATAGATAATGGTTGCCCTTCACTAATACTACTTAAAACCATAATGTCCATTTTTCCAATGTATTCCATAACATTAATTGTGCCTGTAAAAATAACATCTTGGATTTTTAAATTTTCTACCATATTTTTACATTCTTTCGCATATTCTGGATCTTCATCCATATTTCCCATAATCCATAACTTTAATTTTGGTTCTTGCTGTTTTGCTAGCATATAGCTACTAATTAATGTC
>JADIML010000193.1 GCA_017694765.1 Candidatus Scybalomonas excrementavium | reverse complement strand
CCATTGATTGTGCTAATTCTCTTGTTTCCTTTGAATAAGGTCGATTAGAATTGAGTAGTACAATAAAAGGTTTCTTTAGCTCTCGTAATTCGCTAATCGTTCTTTCTTCTGGCTCTTCATAATCTTCTCTTGCAATATCTGTAAAACTTCCATCAGTTGTTACAACAATTCCAATTGTTGAATGATCCGTAATAACTTTTCTCGTTCCTACTTCTGCTGCTTTTGTAAATGGAATCTCATATTCATACCAAGGTGTCTTTACAAGACGTTCCTGTTCATTTTCCATATGTCCAACTGCACTATGTACTAAATACCCTACACAATCTATCATTCTTACTTTAAAGGATATTTCGTCTTCCATTTCAATGGATACTCCATTTTTGGGAATAAATTTTGGTTCTGTCGTCATAATTGTTCGCCCAGCTGCACTTTGTGGTAACTCATCCACTGCTAACTGCTTTTCATGCTCATCTGTTATGTTTGGTATGACTAATAGGTCCATAAAACGTTTGATAAACGTAGACTTACCAGTTCGAACTGGTCCTACAACACCAATGTAAATATCTCCATCCGTTCTGGCACTAATATCCTTATATACATTAAAATTCTCCATCCTAGTACCCCTTTCTTCTATCACTCTCTAATGTATATGCTAGTCATTCTAAATATATGCAAAAAAGGAACGATAATCTTACACAAATATATTTTGTAAGATCATCGTTCCTTTATGTCTATGATTCTTTTTTCTCTAACGACTCCCATTTTTTCGATGGAACTTTTTGTTGTTTTAATTTTTTATTCACTTTTTCTCTTAAAAGTGTGTAAAGCACAGAAAATATCGGAATATAAATTAACATTCCAACAACACCTAGCATACTTCCACCTAGGGAAACTGCCATTAATACCCACATAGCAGGTAATCCAACGGAATTTCCAACAACTCTTGGATAAATAATATTTCCTTCGAACTGTTGTAAACAGTTAAATAAAACAAAGAATCCGATTACTCGAATTGGACTTACTGTCAAAATTAAAAACATTGCAATACCACAACCGATAAAAGCACCAACAATTGGAATCAGTGCAGTAATGGCAATTAACACTCCAACTAGTAATGCAAATGGGAATCTTAGAATGGACATTGCTACGAAAAACATTGTTCCTAAAATAACAGCTTCTAAACACTGCCCTGTTAAAAAGTTTGAAAATGTCTTCTCTGTCAATCCTGCAATATAAATCACACGATCTGCTTGCTTTACTGATAAAAAAGCATAACAAATTTTCTTTAATTGTCTTACTAAACTTTCTTTTTGACATAGAATATAAATAGCAAATACAAAACCAATAAAGAAATTAAAAAATCCACTCACAATGGAAGTGACAACACCTACTGTTGTAAAAATACTTCCCATTAAACCTGTTTGTAAAAATTTTAAAATCTTATTAATAATATTTCCCCATTCCATATCCCAATTTTCAATATAAGTTTGAATTTGTGGCCATGGAATATCAAGGGATAACAACCACATTTGAAAACGCTCAACTGCCTTTGGCACACTAATAAATAGTCCCCTAATCGTACTAGCAAGCTGTGGAATTACTAAGAAAAATACAAATAAAATAACTAATATAATAAAAAGAATTGTTAAAATAAGGCTTACACTTCTTTTTAAACCCGGCTTTAACTTCGCTTTTTTCAAAATTTTATTTTCAATAAATCTCATTGGTACATTGAAAATAAACGCAATACATCCACCAAGAATAAAAGGAGATAGCAGTCTTAATAACAATCGAACCGTTCCAACTACATGAGCAAAATTATTGAGCCCTGCATAAAGCAATAATGCAAACGTAATGAGTACAAGTGATTTCTTCATATTCTCTTTATTTAATTCAAACATCTATTCATCCCACTCCAAATCACTATGTTCAATTTTCTTATCACGTAATAACAAATCAGATACCGCTTCTTTAGCAGATTTTCCTTCAAATAAAATCGCATTTACCTGTTCAATAATTGGAATTTCTACATCATATTTCTTTGCCAAAGCAACTGCTGCTTTCGTAGAATACACACCTTCTACGATTTGCTTTACTTCTTTCATCGCTTCATCTGCTGTATATCCTTTTCCCATCAAATATCCAGCTTTTCTATTTCTACTGTGCTGGCTTCCACAAGTTACAATTAAATCTCCAATTCCAGATAATCCTGCAAATGTTTCTCTTTTTCCACCCATTGCCATACCAAGTCTAGAAAGTTCTGCAATTCCTCTTGTCATGAGTGCTGCCTTAGAATTATCACCAAATCCAAGACCATCTGCAACTCCAGCTGCTAAT
This sequence comes from Candidatus Scybalomonas excrementavium, assembly GCA_017694765.1. Classification (GTDB taxonomy): domain Bacteria; phylum Bacillota; class Clostridia; order Lachnospirales; family Lachnospiraceae; genus Scybalomonas; species Scybalomonas excrementavium. The sequence continues at coordinate 4,410 of JADIML010000193.1, read as the reverse complement.
GCAATTACATTTTTTAAAGAACCACCAAGTTCGATTCCAAGAACATCTGGACTTGTATAAACACGAAACACTTTATTCATAAATACATCTTGTAATAAAAGTGCAGTCGCCTTTTTCTTTGCACCAACTACGACAGAAGTCGGTATCTCACGTCCTACTTCTTCTGCATGACTTGGTCCTGAAAGTACACATACTTCAACAGATTGATTTTTGATCTCTTCTTCAATGATCTCTGTCAATGTCATTAAAGTATTTTCTTCAATTCCTTTTGCCACATTAACAATAATTTGTCCATCTGTTAAAAACGGTGCTACATTTTTTGCTGTAGAGCGAGTAAATGGAGATGGAACGGCAAAGACTAAAATATCTTTTCCTCTAACACCTTCTTCTAAATTCGTTGTAAATGTTACACTATCTGGCAAAATAACACCTGGTAATTTTTCTTTTTGTTCATGGAATTGTTGAAACATCTCAATTTCTTTTTCCATAATCGACCAAACAGTTACCTCATGTCCATTATCTGCTAATACTTTACTAAGAGCTGTTCCCCAACTTCCAGCTCCTACCACACAAATTTTCTTCATCATGGTATTTCCTCCAATCAAATTCTTTTCATTTTTATAGTGACTATCGACTGACATTTCTTCTATACATTTTTCTTGGTGCCAAGACGATTTTCTGTTCCATTTTTTAACCTTTCTATATTGGCTCTATGACGATAAATACCAAGTGCCGTATAACAAAAGGCAACAAGTAACATCGATATATATCCCTTCTCTTTTCCGTGAAAAATTGTCATTGTAATTGGAAATGCAATCAGTAATGTAATGGATGCAACCGATACATATCTTGTTATGACACATAAAGTCACAAAGATAATAAGTGAGATAAGACCCATACGCCAGTCAATTGCCATAGTAATCGCTGCCGTTGTTGCAATCCCTTTTCCACCTTTAAAATTCAAAAAAAATGGAAAATTATGTCCTAATACAGCAAAAAATCCTGTTATAAGAGATAAAAACGTCGGATTAAGCTCTGGAACCAATGGTGCGATAAAAAATCTTACAATCCAAACAGCTATCATTCCTTTTAGGGCATCACCTAAAAATGTACAAAGTGCTGCTCCTTTTCCAAGTGTTCTAAGAGCATTTGTTGTCCCTGCATTTCCACTTCCATGCTCTCGAATATCAATTTGATTCATTTTTCCTATGAAATATGCCGTTTGAAAACACCCAAAGCCATATCCTAATATCATAGAGATTAGAACATAGATGAGATTCATTATTTTTCCTTCCTTTCTCTTGCAATAAAGCGAACAGGAGTTCCACGAAATCCAAACGTATTACGAATTTGATTTTCAATGTATCTTGTATAGGAAAAATGCATCAGTTCTTTATCATTAATGAACATAACAAAAGTTGGTGGTTTCACGGATACTTGTGTCATGTAATAAATACGAAGTCTCTTTCCTTTATCAGAAGGTGGTTGCTTCATCGCCATTGCTTCTACTAAAATTTCATTTAATACACCTGTAGCAACACGAAGTGAGCAGTTTTCAATCACTGCATCGATCGTTTCAAAAATCTTATGCACACGTTGACCAGTTTTTGCTGAAATAAATACTAACTCTGCATATGGCATAAAAGATAATTTTTCACGAACTTCATTGGTAAATTTATAAATGGTTTTATCATCTTTTTCTAATAAATCCCATTTATTAACTGCTATAATCATACCCTTTCCACGTTCGTGTGCAACCCCAGCAATTTTCGCATCTTGCTCTGTTACACCTTCCGTAGCGTCAATCATCAGTACAACAACATCTGCTTTTTCTACTGCACTAACGGTACGAATAATACTATATCGTTCAATATCTTCTTTGATTTTATTTTTTCTACGAAGCCCTGCTGTATCAACAAAAATATATTCTTTTCCATCACGAACAACTTCTGTATCAATGGCATCTCTAGTTGTTCCTGCAATATCGGATACAATCACACGATTTTCTCCGACAATTTTATTAATTAACGAAGATTTTCCTGCATTTGGCTTTCCTACAACTGCTATTCTTGGACGATCGTCTTCTTCTTCCTCTTCATTGCTTTCTTTGAAATGACTTGTTACTGCATCTAACATATCACCAAGTCCTAATTTGGAAGAACCAGAAATTGGAATTGGATCACCAAGTCCTAAATTATAAAACTCATACACATCCATCATAAATTTATCAAAGTTATCAACTTTATTAACTGCTAATACAATCGGTTTCTTTGAGCGTCTTAGCATATCTGCTACTTTATGATCGGCATCTACAAGCCCCTGTCTTACGTCTACAACAAATAAAATAACATCTGCTGTTGCAATCGCAATCTCTGCTTGCTCTCTCATATGAGATAAAATGAGATCGCCTGTATCTGGCTCAATCCCTCCTGTATCTACCATAGTAAAATTATAATTTAACCAGCTTACATCGGCATAAATTCTATCTCTTGTAACACCTGGTGTATCTTTTACAATTGAAATTTTTTCTCCTGCTAATGCATTAAATAACGTGGACTTTCCAACATTTGGACGTCCAACGATTGCTACAATCGGTCTACTCATATCTCATCACCTATTACCTTTTCTATAAAATCTTGTCCGTTTGATTGTACAATATTGACTGGAACTTGTAAAGTTTTTTGAAATTCTTCTAATGTTATATCATCAAGAAAAATTGGCTCATCTGCTTTTAATACATTTTCCGGAAGCAATAATGTATTTCCTAATGCTTGTTCTTTTAGCTGTTCTATCATATCACCAGCTGTCATAAGTCCTGTCACTGTAATCATTTCTCCAAAAAAATGATTGATAATACAATAAACATGTACTTTTAAATTCGAAAACTTTTTCTCTAGTTCTTCTGCAAAATAACAAATGGTTGGATATGCTAATTTAGCTGTTGCAATAGATACTTCTCGTACTCTATCATCGCCTTTTACATCTTTTAAAGCATTATCAAATTCTGAAATAAAGGAACGTAACATTCCAACTCCATTTTCAATTTGCCCATATCCTTCATAATATTCTTCATCAGGTAGTTCTCGTTCTGCTAATAAAAACCATTCATCACTGGCATGAACAAAACGGTTTTGATACTTTTCTTTTAATATTTTTTGCCATCTATGAACTTGATCGAGTACCTCTCCTGCTTCTTCCTTCGTAAATGGTTCAATTTGTGTTAAACCTTGCCGATATTTTGTAAGACCAATTGGAACAATAGAAAGACTTTGCATATACGGAATAAATTGACTTAAATCTGAAATCGTACGATCTAAATTTTCCTTATCATTATATCCCTTACAAAGTACAACCTGTGCATTCATTGGAATTTCTGCATCTGCTAACTTCTTAATTTTTTGTAAAATATCTCCTGCAAAACGATTGTTTAACATTTTCTTTCGTAATTCTGGATCCGTTGCCTGCACAGAAATATTAATTGGTGCTAACTTATAGCGAATAATTCGGTCTAAATCTTCATCTTTTAAGTTCGTTAATGTTACATAATTTCCCTGTAAAAAAGAGAGTCTTGTATCATCATCTTTAAAATATAAAGTTTCTCGCATACCTTCTGGCATCTGATCAATAAAACAGAAAATACATTTATTATGACAAGAGCGATATTCGTCCATTAAAGACTCTCCAAACGTAATCCCCAAATCCATATCTTCATCTTTTTCAAACTCGTACTGTTCTGTACTTCCATCAATATGGCGAATTACCATATCAATGATTTCATCTTCGATTAAATATTGATAATCAAAAATATCTCCGATTTCCTGACCATTAATCGTAAGCAGTACATCTCCTATTGTGATTCCTAACTCATCAGCAATACTACCTTCTTCCACTGCAGTTACTACATGTTCATATTTTTTTTTCATTTTCTTTGGTTCTCCGTTTCTATTTTCCTATTACATACTCGGATTCTATTTTTCTTTTGTATTTTTTGTTCTTTTTAATCTTTTTTATAGGTAATTATGATTCACTTAACATCATAAATCCTGCTAAGTTTCCTCGTTTTCCTTGACTTGCACGATGTGAAAAGAGTAATTCTTTATTACAACAAGTACATACATCTGTTATGGCTAGATGTTCTTTTTTTACCCCCGCTTTTAATAAAAGCAATTCATTGACCTTCCAAAGGTTCAAATGATATTTACCATTTCTATCATCTCTTAAATAACTCTCTTCTTCAAATTCTTTAAATTCTTGCTGAAATTGCCTTGCTACATCTTGGCTAATCTCATAGCAATCTTGACAAATCGAAGGAGCAATAACAGCTAAAATATCCTCTTCCTTTGATCCATAACTGTCCTTCATGATTTCTATCATTTTAGCACCAATTCTAGCAACAGTTCCTCTCCATCC
>JADIML010000192.1 GCA_017694765.1 Candidatus Scybalomonas excrementavium | reverse complement strand
CTCTTAGATTGTAACTTTCATAAAAATAAACCTCTAACCCAATCCCCTCCCGCACATCAAAAAAACTCAAAGTGCCAAGTATCTGGACTTTGAGTTTTTCTAAAAAGTTAAAATATATAAACTCTTATTATTTTTTCATTTCATCGAATTAATTCATTTGTAATACATAAGCATAAGCCTTATCAATAGCTCTTGCTACTGCTTTTGAAGAAATCGTTGCTCCTGAAATCGCATCAATTTCAGTTCCAACTTCTGGTGTTTGTTCTGCTTTCTCACCACCTGCTTGCTGTAAACAATCTTCTACTAAATTGACAAAGCCACCGATATAAATACTAACTCCAGCTACTGCATCCGTTTTCCCTGCTTCATTCATTTCAACAGCTTCTATAGATTGATTTTTTATAACGGTTTTGGCAAGTGCATGAGCCTGTTCTGTCCAAGTAAGTCCATCTTCTGTCATCACATAGTGTCCTTCATCGGCTAACTTACTTTTCTTTGTACCATCTTCTTTGATACAATCCCAGTTTAATTCTATAATTTTTCCATTTTGTACGGTCATTGTCACTTGTTCTACAAAACCATTATCATCTGCCTGTGCTGCTTTTGCCAAATACTCTCCATCACTAAGTGTTACTTGATTGCTTGCATCAGCTTGCTCTAAACATTGTTCTAAAAGACTTGAAAAACCACCAATATAAATGCTAACTCCAGCTACTGCATCCGTTTTTCCTGCTTCATTCATTCCAAGAGAAGCCATAGATTGATTTTCAATAATCGTTTTTGCTAAAGCATCTGCTTGTTCTGTCCAAGTAAGCCCTTCTTCTGTCATGACATAGTGTCCTTCATCGGCTAACTTTCTCTTTGTTGTTCCATCCTCTTTGATACAGTCCCAAATAACAGAAGTGATCTTTCCATTCACTACTTTCATTTCTACCTGTTCGATAAAACCATTATCATCTGCTTCCTTCGCTTTTGCAAGATATGTTCCATCTTGTAAATTTCTATCTGCAATCGCATCTCCTTTTGTATCACCAGAAATAGAGCTTTCTACTCCTTCCATATAAACAGGTGTTTCCATTCCTTTAAACTGATCTAAAAATTCCTTTGTTGTTATTTTACTTCCAATTCCTTCTGTTTCCTGATTTTCTCCGATATGAACTCCTAGAACTTTCGTTGCATCTTTGGACAATGCTACATCTATGCTCATTTCTCCACCATATCCATTTTCTTTCACAGTAAGAACATAACCTGTAATATCTCCACTCTTATCTGTTATTTTGGCAACACTTTGAATCATATCTGTTTGATCAACTCCCATATCTTCTACGGTACCTTCTAATTGAATTCCATGATAAACTTCTTCTGTTTTAGCCATTCCTTTGAATCCAAATGCCGCTGTAAAAGCAACTGCTGATACTAATGTAATCCCCACAAGTCCTTTTAGTTGTTCTTTATACATATATTTTCTCCTCTATTCTTTTCTCAAACTATTATTGTTAAAATTATAATAACAAGAAAATTCTACTGTATGAAAGCATTTGTTGTCAAGAACTTCTTTTGACATATAAAAAGACCAAAGTGTGCCTTGTACACTCTTTACGACTTTCAGTTACTTCTAACTAAAACAGAAATTTCCTATTATACAAAAAAGACTGCTACACAATTTGCTTAAAAAGCGATTTGTGCAACAGTCTTTTTATAAATCGAAGGAATTAGTAGTTTCCTTGTCCTGCCATAGCTTCTTCTTGTTTTTTGATCATTTTACGAACCATTTCTCCACCAATAGAACCAGCTTGTGCAGATGTTAAATCTCCATTATAACCCTGTTTTAAGTTTACACCTAATTCAGATGCTACTTCCATTTTAAATTTGTTTAATGCATCTTTTGCCTGTGGTACTTCCACTCTGTTTGATCTACCGCTTGTGTTGTTTGCCATGATAAGCTACCTCCATATATAATCTATTTCGATAAATCCCAAATGATTTACCGTACTGTTAGTATGCTCTTCATGACTAAAATTATAATGGTAATTAATAGTAATAAATTTCACTTTCACTAAGTCGTTTATGCTTTTTCGATTCTTGTACAATTTGTACTTCATCTCCATATTGTAAATCGTAAATTCCCTTTACTTTCTTTGGACTAATAAACTCTGTTTCTATTCGTTTTCCATTGATATGAATTCTTGTATAATCTGTATATTCTCCACCCGTCACTATGATTGTTCCATCTTCTTCTTTTTTTACATTTGTAATGGTCATCGGATACGTACCCATTCTCATGTCCGTTACTTTAAATGGATTTTGTTTGTTTAAAATATAACGATTTCCATAGAGCATATCATACTCTAAAAGTTTCATATTATTAATATAACCTTTTTTACTTTTTTGTTTCTCATAATACTGATGAAATTTTGTCATAATTCCAGAGTGCATTCCAATTTTATTAAAAATATTAGTTCCTAATTGATAGGCTTCGATATCTTTTGTATCCTTTTCCATATCAAAATTGCTCCAAATGACATACTCTGTTTCAAAAGTTGAACCATTTTCAAGCTCTTCATTTGTAAAATCAAGACTTGGCAAATGATCACCATAAAGTGCCAAAATAACATCTTCTGGATAATCAGCTAATGTATCGGTTAGCTGTTTTAAAAAGAGATCCATTTCATTGATTTCATTGACATAATACGTCAATTTATTTGCTCGTACTTCATCATCAATACCACTTAATGTAATCTTAGGATTTTCAATCATTTCCGTTACATCACTTGGATATTCTCCATGTCCTTGCACAGATACAGCAAATATAAAATCTTTTTTCTTTGTACTATTAAGAGATTTTGTAATCTCATTGACTAAAATTTTATCTTTAATCCATCCATTTGGTGTCAATTCCCGATTGTTCATAAATTCAGAACTTGTAAAAGTATCAAATCCCATATGGGTATATACATAATCTCTGTCATAAAAAGTTGCACGATTATTATGGATAGCATGCGTTCTATATCCCTCTTTTTTCAAAATATATGCTAAAGTTTCGCACGTATCGTTTCGATTTTGCATAATACTTTTATAAGGATATTCTCCTGCACCAAAAAAATCTTTATTCATTTGAGAAAGCACTTCAAATTCTGTGTTAATCGTACCAGCCCCATAAGTTGGCACTTTAAAATAACCAGATGTATAGTTTTCTTTTAAATACGTAAAATAAGGTACTGGATTTTCACTAAACTCTACACCTTTCATATGATTGACATCAAAGAAAGATTCTAATTGTAATACAATAATATTTGGAGTTTTCTCAGGTTCTGTTTCTTTTACAGAATCAATTTTCTTTTCCAGTTTTTCCATCGTACTTGCACTATAATTTACTGGTTTTCGAATACCATTATCAAGTAACGTTACCATAAAACAATAGGGTACACCATATGCTTTATAACTTAGATTTAAGTTTACAAACCGATCGACTAATCTTCCTGTCTGAATTCCAAACTGATAACTAGAGGTAAATGCTACAATAAGCAATACCGTAGTTACTATATTTTTCTTGAGTTTTCTTGGTCCTTCATAAATTGGCGCCTTAAAAAATAGTACAATTAAAACGGCTGCTATGATCCCTATAATTCCAAATGTCTGGATAATTTTCATTTGTGACATATAATTATTCATAACTGCAAGTCCAGCTTTTGCTAATTGAATATCCACAAAAGTAAATGGTGTATTTCGATATCCAAGAATCACACCATTTGTAATACCAATGGCTCCCCAAATGGTTGTGACTGCTAAATAGTAAAAAATTCTTCTTTTGAGAAAAACAGCAAAAGACCAGATCAAGAAAATAATAAACACATCAAAACAAAATGCAAATTTACTTTGAATTACAAATTGGAATCCAAGAAGAATCGATCCTCTTCCACAGATTTCACAAAGCAATGTTAATATAACAGACATAATAAGCCCGGTTATATATACATGTTGCTCAATTTTGTCAATAAATTGTTTCATTTTTCTTATCCTCGTTTTCCTATGTAAACATTCGTATTTACATATATTTTTCCTGATTCCTTTTTCCTTAAATTGTATACCTACAAATTATACTCCTATTTTACTTAATTTTACACTCTTTTCTTACAAAAATTTCTTACAAATTAAGAAAGATTTAGTTGACTTTTTTTTAACATAATGCTAATTTAAAAAAGATTCTGCGTGCAGGAAATAGAACTATCTGACAATTTATTATTTTAAGCGCCAGTACCAATCATTGAAATCAACTATGAAATGGTTGTGTAGACGAGGTAGAGAGTGATCGAACTATCGGCGGATGCTCTCTCGTATCTCCTCGAATACGTGATATACTGACAAAACGAAAAGGTAACTTTTGGTACAAATTCAGTATAGTCGAGGATTTCCTCACGTAATCATATATTTAAACATTTATTTTTACATTCTTAAAATATTACATTGAAAAAGGAGAATCTATTATGTGTGGAATTATTGGTTATTGCGGTAGTAATCATGCTACTGATATTTTACTCGATGGTCTTTCTAAATTAGAGTATCGTGGTTACGATAGTGCTGGTATTGCACTTTCTCAAAATGAGCAAAGGATTGAAACAATTAAAACAACAGGAAAAGTACAAGAACTTCGTAATAAAGTGATGGCACTTGCTCCAAAAAATTCTTATTGTGGAATTGGTCATACAAGATGGGCAACTCATGGTGGTGTGACAGAAACAAATGCACATCCACATTCTAACGGCTCTGTTACTTTGATTCATAATGGAATTATTGAAAACTATAGTGAAATTGCTTTAGAGTTAGCTAAGGTTAATAAGTTTCCAAAATCTCAAACAGATACAGAAATTGCAGCTATGTTATTTTCTCATCTTTATAACGGGAATCCTTTAGAAACCATTGAAACGGCTTGTGCAAAACTAGAAGGTGCTTACGCATTTTGTATTTTATTTGCCGATCATCCTAATGAAATTTACTGTGTTCGTAATGCAAGCCCTCTTGTTGCTGTCGAAAATGAATTTGGCTCTTATATTGCTTCTGATATGACTGCATTAATTGAATATTCCAAAGATTACTTTATCGTTCCAGAACATCATGTTGCTAAATTAACCAAAAATGGAATCAAGCTTCTTAATTTTGCTGGTAATGAAGTGAAACCAACGATGTTACATGCTTCTTGGGATGCAGATAGCGCACAAAAAAATGGATATGCACACTTTATGTTAAAAGAAATTCATGAACAACCAGACTCTCTTTTAACAACGATTATGCCTCGTATTAAAAATGGTGTTATTAATTTTGAAGAAGAACAAATTCCAGATTCTTTATTTATGAACTTTTCTAATATCGTAATTACTGCTTGTGGTACTGCTATGAATGCTGGTCTTGTTGGAAAATCATTAATTGAAAAAGTTCTTAGAATTCCAGTTTCTGTAGAACCTGCTTCTGAATTTCGCTATGGTGATCCGATTATTGATGATAAAACTCTTGTTATGATTATCTCTCAATCTGGCGAAACTGCTGACTCCCTTGCAGCACTTCACCTTGCAAAAGAACGTGGTTCTAAAACACTTGCTATCGTCAATGTAAAAGGTTCTTCCATTGCTCGAGAAAGTGACTATGTTCTTTATACACATGCCGGGCCAGAAATTGCAGTTGCAAGTACAAAAGCATTTACTGTTCAAATGGCTGCTCTCTACTTGATTTGTGGAAAAATTGCTTCTGTTCGCAATCTACTATCACAAGAGCAATTACATACTTTTATCGAAGAGCTTTCCTCTCTTCCTAAAGTAATAGAAACTGCGTTACAACTTGAACCTACATTAAAAGAAGTTTCTTCTATGCTGTCTGAAACTTCTGATTGTTTCTTCTTAGGACGTGGTCTTGATTATCCTCTTGCTTGTGAAGGTTCTTTAAAATTAAAAGAAATCTCTTATATTCACTCTGAAGCCTATGTTGCTGGTGAATTAAAACATGGTCCAATTGCTCTTATTACCGATCAAGTTCCAGTCGTTGCTATTGTAACAAATACGATTACTGTTCCAAAAATGATTTCGAACATTCGTGAAGTGAAGGCAAGAGGTTCTAAAATACTTGTCATTACTGATCAAGATATGAGTGCATATCCTGATGTTGCAGATGCTCTCATTGAACTGCCAAAAACAGATGAATTATTTACACCATTTACTATATCTGTAGCCGTTCAATTTTTATCTTACTATGTTTCTTTACATCGTGGACTGGATGTGGATCAACCTAGAAACTTAGCAAAATCTGTAACAGTAGAATAAAAAACAAAAAACAGATTGTAACGGATTTTTCCTCCTTACAATCTGTTTTTTATGAAAATGATTACTACATTCCCTTTGCTTCTTCACATATTTTAAACACAGACTATATATGATTCATAAGTTTATCTTTTACAACTGCAAAAAATTCTCTTACATAATAGTGTATCGCTAAAATACAATCGGATTTTGATGGGCAACCAGATACTTTTTTAAATCCTTGTTTTTTTGCCAAAGAAATTCCCCGAAATATATGAAAATCACTTGTAGCAATGACAAGTTCTAATTGTTCCATACTCTTTTGGCTTTGCTCCTTTATGAATGATTTACTAAATCGAATATTTTGATCCGTATTTACGGACTTTTCTTCCATAATAATTCTATCAGATGAAATACCTCTTTGTACTAATAACTGCTTCATAGCAAAAGCTTCTGTTACACGTTCTCCACGTCCCATTCCACCAGATACAATTACTTTTGTCTTTTTATTTTCTTGTAAATACAATGCCGATTTTTCTACTCTTCTTTGTAATGTTTTTGAAGGAATTCTTCCATTCACTTTTGCACCTAATACAATCATATAATCTGCCTGCTGTTTTGGCTTTACATGTCCATAATAGATAAGTATTCCCTCTACGATGCAAAATACCAGTATTCCAAATACTACAATGCTACAACCTATTATTTGAATCCATATTGGAATCCATAGTTTTTCTAAAAATTGAAATTTTAGCAAGAAACCACTTCCCATACATACAATGGCAAATAATATCCAGATTGGTGCAAATGCTGCTCCGATTCCTGCATGAGAAATAATTCTTATATAATACAGAATACAAAAAATCCCACATACATATAATAATGGTTCCATCTTTCTCTCTTTTCTTTATCTTTTCATCATATATTATGTGATAATGTCTTATGATAATGCCTTTGGTGGTTTCTTATCTTTTGCCATATATGCAGATACTCCTTTTGATAAATAGAAAAATGTAATGACACAAGTTGCTGTTTGCCAATATTGCACTCCAATTGGATACCCAAGACTTTCATTCATTGCTGTTAAAAATGACATCAGTGTTTTACAATAGATCCCTATTTGAAATAAATCAGAGATTGCGATAGTTTGGGATACTGTAGGTTTTAATGAAACAAATGAAAGTGCTACTAATGTATAACCTGCTGCTCCTAGTAAATACCAAAGAAATTGCATAATCAGTATCATAATGACTAGAAAAACTTCTGTTCCATAAATAAAAGGTACCAGTTGAACTAAAAAATCATTATTAATTGTAATATCCTTCAAACTACTAAAAGAGATATTATCTACAAATATTGTATTTTTTATTATCACATTATGTTTACTCACTAAAATCTGAGCAAGAGCATTTTCATCAAAATCATTTGCTGTATATTGTTCCACACTTGGATCGACTGTAACATCAATGCCAAAGAAATTCATATCGATCATTCCATCCATTGTTAGCACGCCATCTTCAATGGTGAACTCCTGAATACCTTCCTTAAAAAAGTTACGCAGTCCAGATAAACTTAATTGGTATCCAACTAATGGAATCACAAAAGCCATTATCGTAATCAGTATTGACATAACAAATGCAAAGTTTAAAGCTCGCCCCATTCCTTGCTTTACTAGCGTTGGGTATTCTTTTGTTTTGAACACTGCATATATAAATTGATCAATGATACTAATCTTATTATTTGACTCCTTCATTCTTTTCTTTTGTTACCCTTTCTTAGTTTTTATTTTCATACAAAATACTTTCTTGTACTTGTTTTGCCACTTCTTTCCCTTTTAATACTTCTAATATTTTTAAAGAAAATGGAATTGCAGCTCCCATACCACATGCTGTAATCAAAAACTCATCTTGTACTACTTGTTCTTCTTTTTGATAATTGGCACCTTTCATATACTCTGCCATAGCAGGATAACAAGTTGCATTTCTTCCTTCTAACATACCAAGATCTCCTAAAATCAGCCCTGGTGCTGCACAAATCGCTGCAATAAGCTGTTTCTTTTCATAGCGTCTTGTAAGCATATCCATAAGCTCTTGTTTTTCTTTTAAATTTATTGTACCAGGCATTCCTCCTGGTAATACAATAGCTTCTGCATCCTCTTCTTTCATCTCGGAAAAACAAAGATCTGCTTCTACAACGATTCCATGAGAACTTACTACTTTCTTTTCCTCTGTAATGGACACTGTGGCAGTTTTAACATCTCCTCGTCTTAAAATATCAACTACGGTTAATGCTTCAATCTCTTCAAATCCATTGGCTAACATCACATATACTTGCTTCATAATTATTTTTTCCTTTCATTGTATTTTTTTATTACTTTCTATTATTTTTTTATCATTTTTATATCATTTATTTTTATACTATAAAAACTTATTTTTAGCAAAAATCAGGTAATTCTTTGGCACTGGATAAATAACTATTATGATATTCTTTTTCAAATGTCACATCTTTTTGAAACCAATCTGGTGCTTGGAAATTGTTAGCCTCCTCTAAAGATGCAAACTCTACCTCAGCAAGAACCATTCCTTCTAAATCTCCATGAAAATAATCAAGTTCAATCTTCCATTGTCCATAAGGAATTACATATCGATCTTTTGTAATCACACGACCATCTACTTTTTCCTTCAAATGTTCATAGGCTTCTTTTGTAAGAGGAAATTCTGCTTCTTGCCTTGCCATCATACCTGATGATTTATATGTTAAAATATAGGAATCATCCATCTGTCTAATTCTTACAACTGGATTGGTACATAAATACCCCTGTTCAATTCTTCGTTTTGTAAATTGTTCTAACCCCTTTGGTAGCGGATCGACTAAAAATTTGCGTTCTATTTCCATAAACTTCGCTCTTCCTTTCTTTATGATCCTATTTGCTTAGTATATCTTATTTTAGTTCAAAAATAAAGAGACTTATAAAGGAAAAAGGCTATTCTATAAAAGAATTGTTAGCCAAATCTTCTTTTATAAAATAACCTTGTGAAATTTCCTTATTTTACTTTTGCAACTAATTCATCATTATTCACATCAATTAAAATCGTATCTTGTGCTTGCACCCCATCGCTTAAAATTAAACGTGCAGCTAATGTTTCTACATGTTTTTGTAAATATCGTTTTAGAGGTCTTGCACCATAAATTGGATCATAACCATGTTCTATAATATAATCTTTTGCTTTTTGTGTTAGCTCAATCTGAAGTTCTCGATCTTGTAACCGTTTATTTAAATCATTTACAAGTAAGTGAATAATATTCCCAATATTATCTTTTGTAAGTGGTTTAAACATAATAATTTCATCTAAACGGTTTAAAAATTCTGGACGGAAATGTCCTCTTAAATCTCTCATCACTTCCTCTTGTGCCTGTTCAGAAATAGCGCCATCCTCTTCAATACCATCTAATAAATAAGAAGAGCCAAGATTAGAAGTCATAATTAAAATTGTATTTTTAAAATCTACGGTTCTACCTTGTGAATCTGTTACTCGTCCATCGTCTAATACTTGTAGTAAGACGTTAAAGACATCTGGATGTGCTTTTTCAATTTCATCAAATAAGACAACAGAATATGGTTTTCTTCGAACAGCCTCTGTAAGCTGTCCTCCTTCTTCATAACCAACATATCCTGGAGGCGCTCCAATTAAACGAGATACGGAGTATTTTTCCATATATTCGCTCATGTCGATACGAACAATATTATTCTCATCATCAAATAAACTTTCAGCTAACGCTTTTGCAAGTTCTGTTTTACCTACACCTGTTGGTCCTAAAAATAAGAAAGAACCGATTGGTTTTGATGGGTCTTTAATACCTGCTTTGGAACGAATAATTGCATCCGTTACTTTTTGTACCCCTTCGTCTTGTCCAATGACTCTTTCATGAAGAACTTGATCAAGATGAAGTGTTTTATTTCGTTCACTTTCCGTTAATTTGGCAACTGGAATTCCTGTCCAACGAGAAATAATTTTAGCAATTTCTTCATCGGTTACACTTTCATGAACAAGAGAACGATCTTCTTTTTTTACTTTTTCCTCTTCTTCTTCCAATTTACGTTGTAACTCTGGTAATGTTCCATATTGAAGTTCTGCTGCCTTATTTAAGTCATAATTTCTTTGGGCAATCTGAATTTCTGTTTGCACATTATCCAGTTCTTCTTTTAACTTCTGAACTTTTTCAACTGATGCTTTTTCTGCATCCCAAGTTGCTTTTGCAGTGTTAAATTCTTCTTTCAAGTTTGCCAATTCTTTTTGTAATGTTGCCAATCGATCTTTACTTAAACGATCGGTTTCTTTCTTTAATGCTGCTTCTTCAATTTCCATTTGCATAATCTTTCTTTGAATTTCATCGAGTTCTGTTGGCATAGAATCGAGTTCTGTCTTGATTAAAGCACATGCTTCATCGACTAAGTCAAGTGCTTTGTCTGGTAAGAAACGATCAGAAATATAACGATTGGATAAAGTTGCTGCTGTTACTAATGCAGAGTCTGTAATCTTTACTCCATGATAAACTTCATAGCGATCTTTTAATCCACGTAAAATAGAAATCGTATCTTCTACGGTTGGTTCATCTACCATAACCGGCTGGAAACGTCTTTCAAGGGCTGGATCTTTTTCGATATATTTACGATATTCATCCAAAGTTGTTGCACCGATACAATGAAGTTCACCACGAGCAAGCATTGGTTTTAACATATTCCCTGCATCCATAGCACCTTCGGTTTTACCAGCTCCAACAATTGTATGAAGTTCATCGATGAATAAAATAATCTGTCCTTCGCTTTTCTTCACTTCTTCAAGAACGGCTTTTAAACGTTCTTCAAATTCACCACGGTATTTCGCCCCAGCCACTAAAGAGCCCATGTCAAGAGAAAATAATCTCTTATCTTTTAACCCTTCTGGAACATCTCCACGTACAATACGCTGTGCAAGTCCTTCTACAACTGCTGTCTTACCAACACCTGGTTCTCCAATTAATACTGGATTGTTCTTTGTTTTACGACTTAAAATTCGAATGACATTTCGAATTTCTCCATCACGACCAATGACTGGATCAAGTTTTCCATTTTTCGCTCTCTCTACAAGATCGTATCCGTATTTTTCGAGAGTATCATACGTAGCTTCTGGATTATCACTTGTTACTCTTTGATTGCCTCGAACCGTAGAAAGTGCTTGTAAAAAGCGTTCTCTCGTAATTCCGTATCCTCGGAACAATTCTTTGATCGCTTTATTTGGATGT
>JADIML010000191.1 GCA_017694765.1 Candidatus Scybalomonas excrementavium | reverse complement strand
GGTTGATTTTATTTTTGCAAAAGTTATTACTGGTGGAGAACCACAATACTATACGGTAGCAGTTGGACTTTGGAATATGCTTACAAAAGAAAACATTACGCAGTATTATACAAGATTTGCAGCAGGAGCTGTACTTGTTTCAATTCCAATTGCGATTTTATTTATGAAAATGCAAAGCTGTTATATGGAAAGTAATGCTGGTGCTGTAAAAGGCTAAAGAAATTTAGTTGCAGGAAAGAAAGGGAACAGATAAAATGGTATTATAAGAAACGAGGATAAAAGGAGTCTGAAATTTATGGGAAAAATAACAAAAGCTATGGGGATCCTAATGATAATCTCTTATATATCATTTTTAGTTGGATGTTCAAATCAGACAATACCTTCTATAAACTATTATAAAAACATTGACCATAAGGAGAAGATGGAGGATGCCTCATCTTCCCCTTATGGTCGTTATCCAGAAAAAGTTGTTTATACACTTGGTAAGCTATCGAATTCAGATCATGCTGGTATGCCAGAGGAAGATGATTTTGAAAACAATGCTTATACAAGATATTTGAATGAGAAGTTAAATATTCAAAATAAAAATGTATTTAGTGGTGCTGGCTCAGACTATAGTAATATGGTACGAACAGCGATTACATCAGGAGATATCCCTGATCTTATGGTAATTGAAGATTATGAAACACTAAAATTGTTAGTGGAAGAAGATATGATAGAGGATTTAACTCCTTATTATGAGCAATGTGCCAGTGAGCGATTGAAAGAAATTTATGGAAGCTATGGAGAACATTTCTTTGATGAAGTTACTTTTGATAAAAAACTTATGGCATTTCCAGAAACATTGATTGATAGTGGACCAAATATTTTATGGCTTCGGTATGATTGGCTAAAACAACTTGGATTAAAAGAGCCAGAGACGATACAAGATGTGATAGCAATTGCAAGAGAATTTTATGAACAAGATATGGGACAAACTGGTAAGACAATTGGTTTACCAATGACAACAGCAATTTCCAGCGATTATATTGCTTCCATGAATATTTTATTTGCTTCCAAAGGAGCTTATTTAAGAAACTGGATTTTAAAAGATGGTGTCTATCAATATGGCTCGATCTTACCAGAAGCAAAAGAAGGATTAATAGAACTTTGTCAAATGTACGAAGAAGGTATTTTGGATCAAAACTTTTTATTTCGTGGCGATCAAAATATTGAACAATTAATCCAAGAGGGAAATTGTGGTATCTTTTTTGGAGAATGGTGGAGTGGTGATAATCCACTGATGAAAGCAAAAAAAATGAATCCAAAGGTAGATTGGAGACCCTATTTAATTGCGACAGACACAGATGGAAAGACAAGTTATGTACAACAAAATCCAGTTGGAAAATATGTCGTTGTAAGAAAAGGATTTGAACATCCAGAGATTGTAGTTAAAATGCACAATGTATTATTTGATTCCCTTGCTCATGGAGATGAATCTACAAAAGAGATTGCTAGCTATTATGAGCAAAATGTCGATCAGACAGCAAGACCATGTAGTATCAATGTCGATTATCAAGATGCTTTAAAACGAGCGTATAAAAATATACATGGGGCTTTAGTAGGAAAAATTGATCCAGAAGAGTTGGGATTATTGGATTATTCTTATTATCATTCATGTAAAGAATATTTAGAAAAGAAGGAGCAAGCCAGTCATGTAGATTGGGCTGCTTATGTAACAAGAATTTTAGCATGTTCTCTCTTGAATGAGAATAAGATCCGAAAAATAGATGCCTTTTTAGGGGTAGAAAATATAGATTTCTCTGAGAATACATTGGAAAATTTAAAAAACTTAGAAAATGAGGTTTATTTAAGTATTATTATTGGAGAGAAGCCGATCGAAGCCTTTGATGATTTTGTAAAAGAATGGAAAAAACAGGGCGGAGATGCTCTTACGAAGAAAATAAATCAACAACGTTAGGAAAGAGGAGCGAGTGATATGGGTTTTGTATATGGGATACAAGATTTAAAAACGAGAGAAAGAGGACAAGAAAATTGTTATTTGATTACCAATGGACTTGGAGGTTTTTCATCTGCTAGTATTCTTGGTTCCAATGTAAGAAATGATCATAGTCTTTTTATGGCATGTGTGAAATCACCAAATATGCGTGTGAATTTGGTAAATCGCTTGGAAGAGCGATTACAAGTAGGAGAAAAAGAATATAGTATTTCAACCCAAGATTATTCCGATGAAGAAAAATCAAAGAGAGAAAACGGATACCGTTATCAACAATTATTTCGATTTGAAGATTATCCGGAATGGACATACCTTGTAGATGGTGTAGAAGTACAAAAAAAACTTGTGATGAAGCAAGAAGAGAATACAATAGCAATTTCTTATACGATTGATAATCGTAGTAATAAAGAGAGTGAGTTATTCCTTACACCATATTTTCAATTTGCCAAAAAGGGAGAAAATATGGAGAAAGAGCAGAGTATTAGAAAAGAAGGAGCTTGTATTGTATCAGGAGATCTGAAGTTATATAGTTGGAGTAATGGAGAAGTACATTCTTATGACACTTGTTATGAAGAAGACTTTTTCTATGCATATGATCAGTGTGATGGTAGAAGAGAGTATGGACGATGTGCCAAAAATCATACAATTACAATGAAAATAGGGAAAAAAGAAAAAAAACAATTGGTTCTTCTATATAGCATGAAAGAATTATGGAAAAGTAATGAAGTGGAAGAACAACAGTTACTACAAGAAGTTCATAATTTATTTCAAGAAGAAATACAATATCGTAAACAATTAGTAATAAAATCAGAGTTAAAAGAGCAAGTAGCACAAATGCTTGTAAAAAGTGCGAATCAGTTTATATCAAAGAGAGAATCAACAGGTGGGAAAACAATTTTAGCAGGATTTCCATTTTTTGAAGATTGGGGAAGAGACACGATGATTGCTATGGTAGGATGTTGCATTTCTACAAAGCAATTTGATGTGGCAAAAGACATTTTTTATACGTTTATGGAATATTGTAAAAAAGGAATTATGCCAAACCTATTTCCAGAAGGGGATCTTGCACCAATGTATAATACTGTTGATGCCTCTCTTCTTTTTATAAATGCAGTCTATCTTTATTATGAACAAACAAACGATATCGCATTTTTAGAAGATGCGTATCCCGTTATGAAAGATATTCTTTATTGGTATCAAAAAGGAACCGATCATGGAATTCATATGGATATGGATGGCTTAATTATGGCAGGGGAAGGTTTTGATCAAGTGACATGGATGGATGTTCGAATTGGAGATATTTTACCGACACCTCGTCATGGGAAACCAGTAGAAATTAATGCGTATTGGTACAGTGCATTAAAGAGTATGGAACATTTTGCAAACATATTAAAAGAAGATGCAAACGAATATGAAACACTTGCTATTAAAGTAAAAGATAGTTTTTGTAAGCAGTTTTGGAATGAAGAAAAACAGTGTTTAAAGGATGTCATTGGAAAAGATAGAGGAGAAAAAGCAGAAGATCAAATCCGTTGTAATCAAATTTGGGCAATTTCTATGCCATTTACTATGCTACCAATTGAGCAAGAAAAAAAGGTAGTAGATACCGTTTTTGAAAAATTATATACGCCTTGTGGATTAAGAAGTTTAGAAATAGAAGATGAAGAATTTCATGGATTTTATGGTGGGGAGCAAAAGGTTAGAGATCTTGCTTACCATCAAGGGACAGTATGGGCATTTCCATTAGGTGCATATTATCTTGCTTATCTAAAAGTAAATGGGTATAGTCAAGAAGCAAAAGAGGTAGTAAAGAGACAGTTGTTACCATTAGAAAATGTGTTGCGAGAAGGCTGTGTTGGACAAATTGCA
The DNA here is from genome assembly GCA_017694765.1 of Candidatus Scybalomonas excrementavium. Classification (GTDB taxonomy): domain Bacteria; phylum Bacillota; class Clostridia; order Lachnospirales; family Lachnospiraceae; genus Scybalomonas; species Scybalomonas excrementavium. The sequence continues at coordinate 3,771 of JADIML010000191.1, read as the reverse complement.
GAGATCTATGATGGACTTCGTCCAGTAAGTTCAAAAGGCTGTTTTGCACAAGCATGGAGTGTAGGAGAGTTACTTCGTGTCTATGAATGTTTAGAAAAATAAGAACTAAGTATAAAATAAAAAATGGGAGAAAGTCATGAAAACACCAAAAGAGTGGAAACAATATTTTGAATCCGAACAATTTGAACAACAGTATACATATCGACCATATGATTTAGGAGTTACTTATAAAGAAGAGAGAACGACCCTAAAAGTTTGGGCGCCAACAGCAAGTGAAGTGAAGTTAAATTTATATGCTCACGGTACAGAAGAAGAGGGACAATCTTCAAAACAACTGGAACAAGAAATTTCTTTGCGACAAGAAGCACAAGGTGTTTGGACAGTGACTTTAGAAGGTGATTATCATGGTGTGTATTATGATTATGATATTACAGTAGATGGTGTAACAAAAAGAACCGCCGATCCTTATGCTACAGCTTGTGGAGCAAATGGAAGAAGGAGTATGATTGTAGATTTTAGTCGTACAAATCCAAAAGGCTGGGAAGAAGATGAAAGCCCAAGAGCGAAAGTAGAGTGTCCGTTTCTGTATGAACTTCATGTAAAAGATTTTTCTTATGATACAAATAGTGGAATAAAAGAAGCGTATCGAGGAAAATATTTAGCATTTACGGAAGAGGGAACAACATACCAAGGAGATCAAATTCATGCAACAGGTATTGCATACTTAAAACAATTAGGCGTTACTCATGTACATTTATTACCAGTATATGACTTTGGTTCTGTCGATGAGTTAGGAGATAACGACCAATTTAACTGGGGATATGATCCAGTGAATTATAATGTTCCAGAAGGGTCTTATGCAACGGATCCAAAGGATGGAACTGTACGAATTAAAGAGTTTAAGCAGATGGTTATGGCATTTCATAAAGCCGGAATTTGTGTCATATTAGACACTGTTTTTAACCATACGTATCAGGTAGATTCTTGGTTACAAAGAACTGTTCCGTATTATTATTATCGACAATGGGAAGATGGAAGTTTTTGCGATGGTTCTGCTTGTGGAAATGATACAGCAAGCGATCGTTCTATGTTTGGACAATATATGAAACAATCGATTTTACATTGGGTAAAAGAATATCATATTGATGGATTTCGATTTGATTTAATGGGATTGCATCATACAGAGGTTATGAATGAAATCCGAGAAGAGCTAGATAAATTACCAGATGGAAAAGAAATTCTTATATATGGAGAGCCTTGGGCAGCAGCAAAAACTTGTATGAAAAAGGGCGCAATTCCAGCCATAAAAGATAATGTAGAAAAATTAAATGAGAGAGTTGCTATTTTTTGTGATAGTACGAGAGATGCTATAAAAGGACATGTTTTTTATGGAAAAGTACCGGGATTTATCAATGGAAAGAAAGGGTTAGAAGAGGAAATTGCCCATGCAGTAGTTGCATGGTGTGATGGAAGTCAAAAGTGGAAACCAAAAGCACCGTCTCAAATTATTTCCTATGTATCAGCTCATGATAATTTTACATTATGGGATAAATTAATGCTTACAATGAAAAAAACACCACAGTATGAAAAGCGTGATGAAGAAATTGTGCGTGTCAATAAATTGGCAGCAGCCATTGTTTTTACATGTCAAGGTATTGTATTTATGCAAGCAGGAGAAGAATTCGCACGAACGAAATTAGGAGATGAAAATAGTTATGCTTCTTCTCCTAAGGTAAATCAACTTGATTGGGAGCGAACAATTCTTTATAATGATCTTGTAGAATATTATAAAGGACTTTATAAGATTCGAAAGCAATTTGGTACCTATCGTTATCTTGGAGAAGATGCTCATCAATATTGTCAGTTTATCCAGTGTAAAGACAAAAATGTAGTTGCCTTCACTATAGATAATAGGGAAAAGGAAGAACGTTATCAACAATTATTTGTTGTCTATAATGCAAATAAAAAAGAAGTAACGATAAAACTTCCAAAAGGAACATACAAACTTCTTGCAGATGAAAGCAGTTCTATGCGAGAAAAAGACGAAATACAAGTAAAAGATTATATTGTTGTAAAACCTCAAAGTGCAGTAATATGTGCAAAGTAAACCGATATGTTAGGAGGACAAATCATGGAGCAAAAACAAAAATTATGGTGGAAAGATGCTGTTATTTATCAAATTTATCCAAAGAGTTTCCAAGATACAAATGGAGATGGAATTGGAGATATCAAAGGAATTATCAAGCGCCTTGACTATTTACAAGAGTTAGGTATTAAAGGTATTTGGTTATCACCAGTATACCAATCTCCACAAGATGATAATGGATATGATATTGCAGATTATCAAAATATCGATCCTATGTTTGGAACGATGGAAGATATGCTTTGTTTAATTGAAGAAGGTAAGAAACGAGATATTCGTATTATTATGGATTTAGTGTTAAACCATTCTTCCGATGAGCATCGTTGGTTTATCGAGGCGAAAAAAAGTAAAGACAATCCATATCATGATTATTATGTTTGGAGAGATGGAGAAGAAGGAGTGCCACCAAATGATATGACATCTTGCTTTAGTGGGTCTGCATGGGAATGGGTACCTGAATTAAAGCAATATTATTTCCACCAATTTTCTAAAAAACAGCCAGATTTAAACTGGGAAAATGAAAAAGTTCGAAAAGAACTCTATCAGATGATAAAATGGTGGATGGATAAAGGACTTGGTGGTTTCCGATTAGATGTGATTGACTGTATTGCAAAAGAACCAGATAAAAAGATTACAGGAAATGGTCCAAGACTTCATGAGTTTATAAAAGAAATGGCGAAAGAAACATTTGGAGGAAGTGATTTCTTAACAGTTGGAGAAACTTGGGGAGCAACACCAGAGCTTGCTATGCAATATAGTAATCCAGATGGAAGTGAATTTTCTATGGTGTTCCAGTTTGAGCATATTATGCTCGATCAAGATGGGCCAGAAAAATGGGATGTAAAGCCACTTGATCTTGTGGAATTAAAACAAGTATTATCTAAATGGCAAGATGCTCTTTATCAAAAAGGATGGAATAGTTTATTTTGGAACAATCACGACTTACCAAGAGCGGTTTCTCGCTTTGGAGATGATAAAGTTTATCGTGTGGAATCAGCAAAAATGTTAGCAACTGTATTACATGGAATGCAAGGAACTCCTTATATTTATCAAGGAGAAGAAATTGGAATGACCAATGTACAGTATGAGCTAGGGGAATATCGTGATATTGAGTTACTCAATATGTATCAAGAGAGAAAAGAAAAAGGATACAAAGAAGCAGATATTATGAACTCCATTTATAAAAAAGGACGCGATAATGCTAGAACACCAATGCAATGGAGTGATGAAAAAGAGGCTGGTTTTACCGATGGTACGCCTTGGATGAAAGTGAATCCAAACTATAAAGAGATCCATGTAGAACGTCAAAGAAAAGAGGAAGATTCTATTTTTACTTATTACAAAACATTAGTGCATTTAAGAAAAGAAATGCCAATTTTTGTAGAAGGAAAATATGAACTTCTATTACCAAATCATCCAGATATTTTTGCTTATCGAAGAATACTAGGAAATGAAGAACTTCTTATTGTAGCAAATTTCCATGGAAATGAAATCCAATGTCCAGATATACAAGTTGAAAAAGAAGCAAAAAAATTGCTTAGCAACTATAAGGAAGAAAAAGTAGGGGTTTTACAACCTTATGAAGCAAGAATGTATCATATTATAAAATAAAAAACTATATAAAATAG
>JADIML010000002.1 GCA_017694765.1 Candidatus Scybalomonas excrementavium | reverse complement strand
CCTAATATACTCTATATATAGTATTTTTTCTTTTTTTATTTTTTCCCCTTTATCCTTTATATATATAAAGATATATTTTTAATATTTTTTTGCTCGAAATGACAGTCCACTTCTTCTTTTTTCTTTTCGCTTTATAAGAAGCACGATAAGACCTGTCAAAAATAAAATTCCTGCTAATACTTGAGAAACAGGAATCTGAGTAGAACCAATTAATAACTGATCGGTTCGTAGACTCTCAATCCAAAAGCGTCCAGCACCATATCCTATCATGTATAGACATAATAACTCTCCATCAAATACTTTTTTCTTTCTCCAAAGAAAGATGACAATTAAAACTGCCAAATTCCATAATCCCTCATATAAGAAAGTTGGTTGTACCTGAATATAATCAATACCACTAATGGTCACAACTTTATCTAATAATTCTTGTGTCGTATAGCTTGCATCTGCAACTGGAATCTGCATAGCAAGCAGTCCATTGGAATATCCACCAAAGGCCTCACGATTAAAAAAATTCCCCCATCGTCCCATAATTTGTCCAATGAGTAATCCCATAACAATAGTATCTGCCATGACAAAAAATGATTTTTCTTTTAATTTTGAAAAACAAACTAATACAAGCACCCCTGCTATAACACCACCATAAATAGCAAGTCCACCTTGACGAATTGCAAAAATACTCCAAAAATTATCTTTATAATCTTTCCAAGAAAATAAAACATAATAAAGCCTTGCACCAATAATAGCTGGTATAATCATCCAAATCATATAATCTAAATAATCTTCTGGATTTTGTCCTGTCCTTTTTGCTTCCTGCATGGTCACATAAAGTCCTACTAAAAATCCTAAAGCAATCACCATTCCATAAAATTTAATCGAAAAACCACCTATATTCACAGAAGAGCCAACGTGCTCTAATACAAGATTTAGGTTTGGGAATCGAATTGTTCCTATTAACTCATCCATATTATTTTCCTCCTTGCTTCCCCCATTTTATCAAAGAAATGTAAAAATTTCCACTATATTTTTTCTTCTTCCCTATTCTTTTTCTTATCATTCTAAAAAAAGTATGATATGCTAAGAAAGAAGCAAAAAAGAAAAGAGGATTTTATTATGAAACAGCAAAATGATCTTGGAAAAGATCCTATCCCTACTCTTGTTATCAAATTAGCAATTCCTACCATGATTGCCCAATTTGTCAATGTTCTATATGCCATCGTTGACCGCATGTACATTGGAAATATTCCCAAAATAGGTGATACTGCCCTTGCTGGAGTTGGAGTTTGTAGCCCTATTATTACTTTACTAACTTCTTTTGGAACTCTAATCGGGATTGGTGGTTCAGTTCTTGTTTCTATGCGACTTGGCGAAAAACGAATCAAACAAGCACAACAAATTCTTTCGAATTGTTTTTTTATGCTTATCATTCTCTCTATTAGCCTAACCGTTCTTTTTCTTTTATCAAAGGAAAAACTTCTTTATTGGTTTGGTGCAAGTTCTATCACCTTTCCTTATGCCAATACATTTTTAACCATTTATACATTTGGTACATTTTTTGCTCTTATGGCTCTTGGAATGAATTATTTTATTATTTGTCAAGGTTATTCTACGATTGGTATGTGTAGTGTTTTAATTGGTGCTATTTTGAATATCCTATTAGATTCTATTTTTATTTTTATTTTTCACATGGAAGTAGCAGGTGCTGCTCTTGCCACTGTTATCTCCCAATTTGTTTCTTGTGTTTTTGTACTTAGCTTTTTGTTTAGTAAAAAATCACAAATCCAAATTTCCTTTTCTGGATATTCTCTTTCTATTATGAAACAAGTTTTATCCATTGGATTTTCCCCTTTTATGATACTTGCAACAGATAATGTTTTAATCATCGCCTTAAACACTATTTTGCAAAAATATGGAAATACAGAAGGGGACATGCTCATTGCTTCTGCTACCATTGTCCAAAGTTATATGACTCTTATTACTGCTCCAATGCTTGGAATTACCAGTGGAACACAACCTTTACTTAGCTATAACTATGGTGCTAAAAATGAATATCGGGTTCAAAAAGGAATTCAAACAATTTTAATTGTCTGCCTTCTTTTTACTTCCATCATGTTTTTGGCTTCCCGTTTTTTACCATCCTATTTTGTTCGCTTGTTTACAAACGATCCGAACTATATCCAACTATCTATTTGGGGTATCAAAGTATTTACTTTAAGTATCATTCCTTTAAGCCTCCAATATACATTTGTTGATAGCTTAACTGCTCTTAGTGCTACCAAGGTTTCTCTTTTCCTTTCATTGACAAGAAAATCTTTATTTTTACTTTTAACAATACTATTACCACTTTATTTTACAGCTCGTTCTGCTTTTTATGCAGAACCACTTTCCGATTTTATCGCTTCTATTCTATCGACTACTATATTTTTACTTGTTTTCAAGAAACATATGAAAAAGCGAATGTCAACATAGTTACTTTTTATAAGATCCAAAAAAACTTTCTTTCTTGTAAAATATATGATAAGATATACGATGATTTATTATGTAGAGAATATTCGAACTTAAGAAAGGATTTATCACCATGAAATTAGGTATTGTCGGTTTACCAAATGTTGGTAAAAGTACATTGTTTAACTCTTTAACAAAAGCAGGTGCAGAATCTGCAAACTATCCATTCTGTACAATCGATCCAAATGTCGGTGTCGTAACAGTTCCTGATAAACGCCTCGACGTTCTCAAAAATATGTATAACTCAAAAAAAGTCGTTCCTGCTTTTATCGAATTCGTTGATATTGCTGGACTTGTAAAAGGAGCATCCAAAGGAGAAGGGCTTGGAAATCAATTCCTTGCCAATATTCGTGAAGTAGATGCCATTGTCCATGTCGTACGTTGTTTTGAAGATAGCAATATTGTTCATGTAGATGGCTCTATTAGTCCATTAAGAGATATTGAGACAATTAACTTTGAATTAATTTTCTCTGATATTGAAATGCTTGATCGCCGTATTGCAAAATCAAGTAAAGGTGCTAAAAATGATAAAGCTCTTGCAAAAGAAGTTGAGTTTTTAAACCGTTTAAAAGCACATCTTGAAGAAGGAAAACTTGCCAAAACATTTGAACTTGATACAGAAGATGAAATGGAAGTTTTCCATTCTTGCAATCTCCTAACATCAAAACCAGTTATCTTTGCTGCAAATGTAAATGAAGATAGTATGGCAGATGATGGTGCTACCAACCCATTTGTTGAACAAGTTAGAGATTATGCAAAACAATTTAACTGCGAAGTATTTACTGTTTGTGCGCAAATGGAACAGGAAATTTCTGAGCTTGATGAAGAAGAACGTCAAGAATTTTTAGAAGATCTTGGTTTAACAGAATCTGGTCTTGATAAATTAATCCGTGCAAGCTACTCTCTTCTTGGACTTATTAGTTACTTAACAGCTGGTGAACAAGAAGTTCGTGCATGGACGATTACAAAAGGTACAAAAGCTCCTCAAGCAGCTGGTAAAATTCACTCTGACTTTGAACGTGGATTCATTCGTGCAGATGTCGTAAACTATAAGGATCTCGTAGAACATGGTTCTATGTCTGCTGCTCGTGAAAAAGGTCTTGTTCGCTCTGAAGGGAAAGAATATGTGATGCAAGATGGAGATGTTGTATTATTTAAATTTAATGTATAATCTTTCTCTCTTTTATAGTCATATATGCCCCTAATAAACCTAATAAAATACGTATTGTATCGAATATAAAATTCTTTACAATACGTATTTTTATTGCAAATTTTTTCACCAATCGTTTTATGATACCATTATTCCTCTCGGATTCTCTTTGGTAATGTTGTTATAATCTTCGTTCCTACACC
>JADIML010000190.1 GCA_017694765.1 Candidatus Scybalomonas excrementavium | reverse complement strand
ACATTAAACCAGCTTCTTGCAGAGATGGATGGATTTGATACATCGAAAGGTATCATCATTTTAGCAGCGACAAATAGACCAGAGGTACTGGATAAAGCACTTTTAAGACCGGGACGATTTGACCGTCGTGTCGTGGTAGAAAGACCCGATTTAAAAGGTCGTATTGAGACATTAAAAGTTCATTCCAAAAATGTAAAAATGGATGAAACCGTTGATTTAGAAGCCATTGCACTTGCTACTTCTGGAGCAGTTGGTTCCGATCTTGCCAATATGATTAACGAAGCAGCTCTTGCAGCAGTAAAAGCTGGAAGAGAATATGTATCACAAAAAGATTTATTTGAAGCAGTTGAAGTTGTCATTGCAGGAAAAGAGAAAAAAGATCGCATTTTAAATGAAGAAGAAAAGAAAATTGTGGCATATCATGAAGTAGGGCATGCACTTTGTATTGCTGTACAAAAGCATACAGAACCAGTACAAAAGATTACAATTGTACCAAGAACAATGGGAGCACTTGGTTATACACTTCAAGTTCCAGAAGAAGAACGCTATTTACAAAGTAAAGAACAAATGCTTAGTCAACTTGTTATACTTTTTGGTGGGCGTGCTGCGGAGGATGCAAAATTCCGTTCAGTAACAACGGGAGCCTCTAATGATATTGAACGTGCTACGCAGATGGCAAGATCTATGGTAACTCAATATGGTATGTCTGAAAAATATGGTTTAATGGGATTAGAGTCCATTCAAAACAGATATTTAGACGGTAGAGCCGTTATGAACTGTTCGGATGTAACAGCAGCTGGAATTGATGAAGAAGTTCGAAGCATGTTAAAAGATGCGTATGATAAAGCCTTAAAAGTAATGGAAGAGAATATGGAAGCATTAGATGCAATTGCAGAATTCTTAATTGAGAAAGAAACAATTACAGGAAAAGAATTTATGGAAATATTCAAACGCATTACAGAGCCAGAAGAAGAGAATCCTTTAGAGGAAGACTCTAATGAAGATTCTAATGAGGAAAAAAGTACAGATTCTATAACAGATTCTATAGAAGAAACGATAGTTTTAGAAGATATAGATACTCAAACCGTGTTAGAAAAAGAAGAGTTTGTAAGGGAAATAGCGGATTCAAAAGAAAAGCCAACGCCACAAGATGGAGAAAGCTGGGAAGAATTTGTTCGAAATCAAACTGGTATGGCGCCAAAAAAAGAGGAATCCCAAAATCTAACGGTAGAAGAATAAAAGAAAAGAGCTATGGAAAATAGCTTATTAGAAAAAATTTGTATAAAATACGTATTGTCTAGAACGGAACTCTTTACAATACGTATTTTTTTCTCACTGAATGAGAAAAAGCGAATGAACAATAGGAGGAAATTATGGCATATCGCATGATTGTTCTTGATTTAGATGGAACATTAACAAATTCAAAAAAGCAGATTACAAAGAGAACAAAGGAAGCATTATTTGAGGCACAAAAACAAGGAATTAAAGTGGTATTAGCATCTGGAAGACCTACATATGGAATAGTTCCTTTAAGTGAAGAATTAGAGTTAGATAAATATGGAAGCTATATTTTGTCTTTTAATGGTGCACAAATTCGAAATGAAAAGACGAAAGAGATTCTTTTTAGTCAAACATTACCAATGGAAATGGTGGATCAGTTGATTGATTTAGCAAAAGAACATCAAGTAGATTTTTTGACTTATGAGAATGAAAATATTATTACAAATAATAGTAATAACGAATATGTTACTATAGAAGCAAATACGAATAAAATGCCAGTGGTAAAAATCCAAAACATGAGAAAACATTTAACATTTCCAATTCCAAAGATGCTTATGGTTGGACATGGAGAGTATATGGCAACAGTAGAACAAAAAATTCAAGAAGTAATGCAAGGCAGATTATCTATCTATCGTTCAGAGCCATTTTTCTTAGAAGTAATGGCAAAGGGGATTGATAAAGCAGCTTCTTTAGAGAGATTATTACAGCATACAGGAATAAAGAGAGAGGAAATGATTGCTTGTGGAGATGGATTTAACGATTTATCTATGATAAAATTTGCAGGTCTTGGTGTGGCAATGCAAAATGCGCAAGAAGTAGTAAAGCAACAAGCAGATTATATTACAGATTCCAACGATGAAGATGGAGTTGCTAAAGTAGTAGAAACATTTTTATTAAAAGAAAGATAGGATACTAAGAAGAATAAAGAAATATAATGGCATAATAAAAGAAATACAAAAATGAAATAAGTCATACAAGAAAATAAATAGTATAATGAAGTAAATGGTATCATTCAATGATAGCATAACAAAATAGCTTATTTCTAAAATTTGTGTAAAAAATACGTATTGATTTGAGTTTGAAAGAAACTCATTCAATACGTATTTTTTAATTAACATTTTTCTTCATTAGGGTTTGCGTTAGATACATCCATTGGATAATTAGCTGTAAAACAAGCTGTACAAATTGGAAGTTTTGGAACCATTGTTTGTAAATCTTCAATTTGAAGGTATCCAAGAGAGTCTGCGCCAATATCAGAACAAATTTCATTTGGAGTCATAGCATGTGCAATAAGTTGCTTATTCGATGGAACATCCGTTCCAAAATAACAAGGATGTAAAAATGGAGGAGAACTGATACGAACATGTACTTCTAAAGCACCAGCCTGTTTTAACATGAGAATTAAGTTTTTAATCGTTGTGCCACGGACAATGGAATCATCCACGAGAATAATTCGTTTGCCACGTACAACAGATTCTAAAATACTCAGTTTAATTTTAACAGCAGATTCACGTTCTGATTGGGTTGGTTTAATAAAAGTTCGCCCCATATAGCTATTTTTATGGAAAGCAATTCCAAATGGAATACCAGATTCTCTTGCATATCCTTGTGCTGCACAAATACCCGAATCAGGAACACCAACAACAAGATCAGCAGTTACAGGATAAGAACGTGCCAATGCTGCCCCAGCACGAATTCTAGTATCATATACATCAAATCCATCTAATTTACTATCAAGACGAGCAAAATAAATATATTCAAAAATACAACGTGCCTGTCTTCCAGTATGTTGCTTTGCCAGACGATAATCAGAATAAATTTCATCAGAAGTGATTGTAATAATTTCTCCTGGTTCTATATCACGAATAAATTCAGCGTCAATTGCTGTTAAAGCACAGCTTTCAGAAGCGAGCACATAGGAGTTACCTCGTTTTCCAAGACAGAGTGGTTTTAATCCCCATGGATCACGAACACCAATTAATTTTCTAGGACTCATAATGACAAGACTATAAGCTCCTTTTAATTTTAAAGCACTTTTATAGACAGATTCTTCAACAGAACTAGAATGTACCCGATTTCTTGCAATCTGATAAGCGATGACTTCCGAATCAATCGTTGTATGGAAAATAGCTCCAGTGTATTCCAGTTCTTTACGAAGTTCTGCCATATTTACAAGATTACCATTATGGGCAAGAGCTAAAGTTCCTTTCATATAATTAAGAACAAGAGGTTGTGCATTTGCTTGTGTGACAGCACCTGTAGTGGAGTAGCGAACATGTCCAACCCCAATGTTTCCATGTAATGGCTCTAAGGTATTTGGTTTAAACACTTCACTAACAAGTCCTAACTCTTTGTGATAATGAACACCTTTTGGACCATTTGTATCAGATACGGCAATTCCACAAGATTCTTGTCCTCTATGTTGTAGAGCTGATAAACCGTAGTAGATAGATTTTGCAACATTTCCACCATTGCGATCATAAATCCCAAAAACTCCACATTCTTCATGGACACCACTGTCGTAAATAGATTGATTCTTCATGCTCATGAATATATCCTCGCTTTCATATTTTATAGAAGAAATAGTATATGTTTTAATATACATTTGAAACTTTGATTATTCTATATTGAAATTCCTGTAAAAGAATTGCAGGGAATAGAAAATTAAATTCAAAAAAAATATAGAATTATTGGACAAAAAATATCCTATAAAATAATATTACTGATATTTTTGCGTGTTGTAAAGAAT
>JADIML010000189.1 GCA_017694765.1 Candidatus Scybalomonas excrementavium | reverse complement strand
ATTTCTAAAGTAAAAGTATCAAATAAGGAATGTATGTAAAGTGAATGAAAAAATCTTAAGAATATAGTAAAAAATTATTTAGGATATTTATCTTTCTTTCATAGAATAAACACAGAATGGACACAGTTTTTCCGTATACTAATACTTGTAAGAGCTTTTCATATATTTGAATCCTCTCCCCCTCATTTATAAAAAGGCACCCTGAGTCGCAGCAGGGTGCCTTTTCTTGTAGTATAGGAATTCCTTTTCATGAGTCATTTTCTATATTATAAAAAAGAAGGATGCACAAGGCACATTTTGTTCTTATGTTAAAGTGTGTAATTGAATTCCAGATTGTGCTAATGCCTTTGTAATGAGTTTACTTAAAAGGAAAGCTCCTACGATAGAAAGAGCATCTTTTAATAAAAATGGTAGTGAAACGAGTAAAAAGGAAGAGGAGATGGACATGTGCATAAGAAGTGCAAATTGTAAGACACCACATATATGGCAAGCGATGAGTCCAAGAGCAGATACAGTGATTGTTTTCCAAGCTGTATTTGTCCAAGTTCCAAGTCCACAGAAAAAAACAAGGAAGCAAAAACCATATAAAAATCCTCCAGTTTTACCAAAAAAGCAAGAAAGTCCACTGGAAAATCCTGCAAATACTGGAATTCCTACGAGTCCACAGAATAAATAGATAAAGATCGTTATCATTCCCTTTTTGCATTGTAGAAGGTAAGCAATGAGGGCGATACCAAAAGTTTGTAATGTAGCTGGAACACCAGATGGGAGAGGGATTGCAATTTGAGAAAGGATTGCTAATAAAGCAACAAAAATGGCAATGAGAGTGATAGTCTGTGTTGTTAATCTTTGTGTTTTCATAAAAAATTTCGTCCTTTCTATAAGGGGATTTTTTCTATAGGGGCTTCTTCTGAAAGTCAGAATCTCCATAGGTTTCCCGTTCAATGTGTAAATATCCAACAATGTATCCTAGTATAAAGCATAAAAATTAATTTGTAAACTATAATTATAAAAGAGTTTACAATTGAAATAAAAAAGAATGACTGCCACATCAAAGTGTGACAGCCATTTAGTATTTATCATTGTTTTATGATTCTGGAAATGTAATTTTACCAGTAATTGCACAAGTAGCTGCTACTGTAGGAGAGGCAAGATAAATTTCTACTTTAGAAGTACCCATACGACCTAAAAAGTTGCGATTATTAGTAGCAACGACTCGTTCTCCATCGCTTAAAATACCGCCAGTGCGACCACAGCAAAGACCACAGCCAGGATGTGTAATGATGGCACCTGCTTTTGCAAGAATTTCCATAGTGCCATTTTTAACAGCATCTTCGTAAACTTTACGGCTTGCTGGAGTAATAATTAATTTGATGTAAGGAGACACCGTTTTATCTTTTAATACAGTAGCAGCAGCTTCTAAATCTTCTAAACGTCCATTGGTACAAGAACCGATAAATACTTGATCAATGGGAATATCTATTAGTTCTTTGACAGGCTTAATTTGGTCAACTTGAGATGGACATGCCATAACAGGAACGAAACTTTCTGCGTTATATATCATTTCTTTACAATAAATGGCATCTTCATCTCCAAATAGATTTTTTTGTTGTTCATTTAACACTATATTACAATACGTAGCTGTCTTTTCATCAGGAGCAAACAGTGCACACTTAGCACCTGCTTCTACTGCCATATTTGCAATGGTCATTCGACTAGCAATGGACATGTTTGTAATAGTATCTCCATGAAATTCTAGTGCTTGATAAGTAGCACCATCTGCGCCCAAATCTCCGATGATACGAAGAATCACATCTTTTGAGGAAACATTTTTAGGAAGGGTACCATTTATCGTTATTTTAATAGTTTTTGGAACTTTCATCCACATCGTACCAGTTCCTAAAATACTAGCCATTTCTGTGTATCCAATTCCTGAAGAAAATGCGCCAATAGAACCATATGTTGTTGTATGACTATCTGTACCAAATACAACATGACCAGGTTTCACATAACCAGCCTCTGTCATAAGTTGATGACAAATACCATCCGAACGGTGAACGTTAGTAAGATCATATTTTGTAGCAAAGGCATCGCCAATTTTTAAGTGACGAATATCATCTGTTACGGAAGCAGGAACGAGATGATCGTAAATCAGAACAACCTTATTCGTATCCCATATGTTTGTAAAGCCCATTTCCTCAAATTTTTCAGCGACAAATGGAATAAAAATATCGTGAATCATAACACGATCGACTTGGACAGTTACGATATCATCGGCTTTTACTGGAATTTTTGTATTATATTCTATGATTTTTTCTATCATTGTTTTTCCCATAGCATATCCTCCAAATTTTGATATATCTAAGTAAGTGGCTTTCGCCCGTTTCTTTTTCGCATAGCATTTACAAGACCACCTTCTTCAATAATTTCTAGTAAGTTATTAGGAAGAGGAGTAATAGGATAATCCATTCCGTTATAAGAAATCGATTGATTCCTTTCAATCGTTAAGCTATCTCCTTCTTTTACAACATCGTGTAAATCAGAGTGTTCAATTAGGAGAAGTCCATTATTAATGGCATTACGAAAGAAAATGCGAGCAAAAGATTTTGCAATGACAGCTTTAATACCGAGAGCCTTAATAATTTCAGGAGCTTGTTCTCTAGAAGAACCACATCCAAAGTTTTTACCAGCTACAAGGACATCGCCTTCTTGTACGTTACTTGCTAAATCTTCACGAAGAGGAGAAAAGGCATATGGTTTCATAGCTTCAATCGTAGGAAGTGCTAAATATTGTGTTGGAATAATAATATCGGTATCAATATCATCTCCTAATACCCAAATAGTGCTTGGTTTTTCGTTCATAGAAAGAGCCTCCTTTTTATAGTGTATGTTTATAGTCATCAGCCGTTATAATTTTCCCAGCAAGTGCAGATGCTGTAACCGTTTCGGCAGAAGCTAAATAAATTTTTGAACTTGGATCGCCTGCTCTCCCTTTAAAGTTACGAGTTCCTGTGCTAATTAACACTTCATTTTCACCAATGACACCCTGACAGCCACCCCAACACACGCTACAATTACTATTGACAACCATAGCACCAGATTCCATAAAAATATCAATAAGTCCTTCTTCTAGTGCCTGTAAATATACTTGGTTACTAGCAGGGGCAATGATGAAGCGCATATGTTCTGGAATTTTCTTTCCTTTTAAAAGGTTGGCGCTTACACGAAGCTCATCGATTCTACCATTGTTACAAGAGCCAACAAATGCTTCATCAATAAAAACTTCACCGACTTCTTTTACAGGGATAACATCATCTACGAAGTCAGGACGAGCCACAACAGGCTGAATGGTTGAAAGATCAAATGTATATTCTCGTACATAATGAGCATCGGGATCACTTTTTAGCATGGCTTTTGGTATTCGATTGCCGTGGGTATTTAAATAGGCAATGGTTTTTTCATCCGGTTCAAAAATGGCAGTTTTTGCACCAGCTTCTACAGCTAGATTGCAAAGCACCATACGATCATTGATACTGAAATTAGAAGCTCCCTCACCAGTAAACTCCATCACTTGATAATTTGCCCCATTTGCCCCAATTTCACCAATAATTGTGAGCATAAGATCTCTTGGATAGACACCTTTTGGTAAGTTTCCTTTTAGATGAAAGCGGATCGTTTCTGGAACTAAGACCCAGGAAGTACCAGTTACAAGGGCATAGAGTAAATCCGTACAACCAACACCTGTACCAAAAGCACCTAGAGCGCCATAAGTACAAGTGTGACTATCAGCTCCAAAAATAAATTCTCCGGGAGTTACATAATGTTCCATCATAAGTTGATGACAGACTCCTTTACCTTCCCAAAAATCAATGTGATAATTTCTAGCAAAATCACGCATTTTTTTATGAGAAGCAGCAGTTTTTGGATTGTCTGCTGGTATGTTATGATCAATAATAAATACTACTTTACTAGGATCTGCTATTGTTGGGTTTTTTAGTTGGTTATAAAACATATCAATCGTTAAATGGGTTGTTCCATCATTTGTCATAATGCGATCAAGGGAAACCGTATGAATATCTCCAGCTTTTACAGAAGAAACTCCAGAAGCTCTTGCAATTATTTTCTCAGCGATTGTCATTCCCATAGGTTAATCCTCCTTATTTAAAAATGCAATTAAACCACCTTGATTCAAAATATTTTGCATATAAGGTGCTAATTTGGTACAAATATATTCCGTTCCATTACAAATGATTTTACCCTCAATTAGGTTTAGTTCCATAGTATCACCTGTTGTCACCTTATCAGGGAGATCTTTGCAGATGATGACAGGAAGACCAATGTTAATGGCATTACGAAAGAAAATCCTAGCAAAAGATTTGGCAATAATAGCTTGAATGCCAAGTGCTTTTAAAACACTTGGTGCTTGTTCTCTGGAAGAGCCACAGCCAAAATTTTCACCACCAACGATAAAGTCCCCTTCTTTTACTTTTGTAGAGAAGTCTTTATCAAGTGATTCAAATGTATGTATTTTCATCTCATCAATTGTTGGAAGTAATAAATATTGGCTAGCAATAATTTGATCGGTATCTAAATCGTCATGAAATTTAAAAATGTTTCCTTGTTCCATAGGATTTTATTTTGGATATTGTATGGGAGAACTGATATCCAATCTCCTTTCTTACATGATAAAATTATTATAGCACATAGAGATAGTAAAAGAATGTAACTTATGATATAATTATGAAATAATAAAATATAAAAATTTCATAATGGAGAAGAAAATGAAACAATATCAGTTGGATATCGAACAAAAGGGATGGATAACAAATGAGCTAATTCATTTGTTATCCGAAGTAGCAGTGACGAGAGTGTATCGGGAAAAAGAGATGATTTATCAGCAAGAGGAGGAAGCGAAAAGATGTTATTATTTGAAAAAAGGAGAAGTGCGTATTTTTGTAACGTCAGAAGATGGAAATGAAAAAACAATAGCAGTTTATAAAAAACCAAGATTATTTGGAGAAGCTGCCTTTTTTGATGAGCATCCACGTACAACAACTGCCATAGCAACAAAACAATCAGAAATATTAGTGATTTGTAAAGAAAATATGCTTCAATGTTTTCAAAAAGAACCAAATCTTGCATGGTCTGTTATGAGTGCTTTGTCGCAGACAGTCCGTATGCTCTCTAGGCAAATTAATCAAATATCTTTCCTCGATGCTAAGAAGAGATTGACTCAATTTTTAATCGAAGAATATGAACAAGGAAATACGGTTATCCGTCATACCCAAGAAGAGCTAGGGACAATGCTAGGTGTGAGTCGAATTACCATTAGTCGAGAGGTTAGAGAAATGAAACAAAGAGGTATTTTGGAGGCACAATATAGAAGTTTAAAGATCCAAAATATTAATAAATTAAGAGAAGATTTAGAAAAAAGTTCATAATTTTTTTGGAAAAAAGACTGTTAAAAAATAAAAATATACATATTTATATTTGAAAGAAAGAATAAATTATAGCAAGATACATAAAAAAGATTGTTAAAAAATAGATAATTATTGCAAAAAGCTCAAAAATTTCATAAAATTAGAGTATTCAATCAAACGAAAGGAGAGTGCGCAAATGAGCAGACTCAGTGTTTTTACAAAAAGTAAAGCCCAAGCAGTAGTAGAAAGGTTATATAAAGATTTGGAAAACCGTATTGTAGCTAGTCCACCAGGGTTATGTCCTGTTGATATTTCCTCTTCTTTTTTAAAACTTTGCCATGCCCAAACATGTGGAAAATGTGTTCCTTGTCGTGTTGGTCTTTCACAACTTCAAAATTTAATCGAGGATGTGTTAGATGGAAATGGAACACTTGATACCATTGAATTAATTGAAAGAACTGCTCGTGTTATTACAGAAACAGCAGACTGTGCCATTGGATATGAAGCTGCTAATATGGTATTAAAGGGATTAGAGGGATTTCGTGATGACTATGAAGAACATGTAAAATATGGAAGATGTCTTTGTCATTTAGAGCAACCAGTTCCTTGTGTTGCCATGTGTCCAGCGGGAGTAGATGTGCCGGGATATATTGCCTTGATTCATGAAGAGCGTTATGCCGATGCAGTTGCTTTAATTCGAAAAGATAATCCATTCCCAACAGCTTGTGCTTTAGTTTGTGAACATCCATGTGAGGCTCGTTGTCGTCGTAATATGGTAGATTCTTCGATTAATATTCGAGGATTAAAACGTTATGCAGTTGATCATAGCGGAGTTGTACCAACACCAGAATGTGCACCTTCTACAGGAAAAAAAGTAGCAATTATTGGGGCTGGTCCAAGTGGACTTAGTGCTGCTTATTATTTACAGCTTATGGGACATCAAACAACCGTCTTTGAGCAAAGAAAATATCTTGGAGGAATGCTACATTATGGAATTCCAAACTATCGATTACCAAAAGAGAGGTTAGATGAAGATTTAGATGCAATTCTTTCTACAGGTGTTGATGTGAAAAAGGAAGTTTCCATTGGAAAGGGAGAAGGGCAAATTCCTTTTGAACAGTTAAGAAAAGAGTATGATGCTGTATATATAGCAATCGGAGCTCATACAGATAAGAAACTTGGTATTGAAGGAGAAGATGCAAAAGGGGTTATTTCTGCTGTTGATATGTTACGAAGAGTTGGAGATGGTGATATGCCAGACTTCACAGGAAAGAATGTAGTCGTAGTGGGTGGTGGAAATGTAGCCATGGATGTAACACGTTCTGCGATTCGATTAGGGGCAGAATCTGTGAGTATTTTATATCGCCGAAGAAAGGTTGATATGACAGCATTAGATGAAGAAATTGAAGGTGCAGTGGCAGAAGGTGCTCATATTTTAGAATTGCATGCTCCAAAATACATAGAAAAAGATGCTGATGGCAATGTAGCAGCCATTTGGGCAGATCCTAAAATTATTGGATATATGGATCAGGCAGGTAGACCAAGACCAAGCGATTCTGGTTTATATGCTTCTCGTATTCCTTGTGATATTGTAATCGTAGCCATTGGGCAAGATATTGTATCAGCTGATTTTGATGCAGCAGGTATTCCAGTTACGAGAAATATGATCTGTGCAGATTCTGCAAGTGAAATTCCAAATATGCCGGGTGTCTTTGCAGGAGGAGATTGTGTAACAGGACCTTCTACCGTAATTGCAGCCATTGCTAATGGTAAAGTAGCAGCAGCTAATATTGATAACTATTTAGGATATAATCATATCATTAAAGTAGATATTGATATTCCAGATCCAAGAATTGATGATCGTCCAGCGTGTGGTCGTGTTACCATGGTAGAGAGAGATTCTAATGAGCGTAAGAAAGATTTTGAAATGGTAGAACTAGGAATTTCCTCAAAAGAAGCAAAACAAGAATCTTCAAGATGTTTGCGTTGTGATCATTTTGGATATGGAATTTTCAAAGGAGGTAGAGTGGATCAATGGTAAAGATTACAATTAATAATGAGCCAATTGAGGTTTTAGAAGGAACAACCATTTTAGAAGCCTGTAAACAGGCACATTATCCAGTTCCAAGCCTTTGTTATTTAAAAGGAATTAATGATATTGGAGCTTGTCGTGTCTGTTGTGTGGAAGTCGTTGGAATTGATCGACTTGTAACTTCTTGTAATAACGTCGTAAAAGAAGGAATGGAGATTTTAACAAACTCTGCAAAAGTTCGTGAAGCAAGAAGAACCAATGTAGAACTTATTTTATCTCAACATAATTGTAACTGTCCAACTTGTACAAGAAATGGAAACTGTACATTACAAAGCATTTCCTATCAGTTAGGGCTCAATATGGAAACTTATAAAAAAGAAGTGACCTATGCGCCTTGGAGTTCAAAATATCCACTTGTAAGAGACGCGAGCAAATGTATTAAATGTATGCGCTGTGTGCAAGTATGCGATAAAATTCAAAGCATTCATATTTGGGATATTGCAAAAACAGGTTCTAGAACAACAGTAGACGTATCCTATAATCGTAAGATCAAAGATTCAGAATGTGTACTTTGTGGCCAGTGTATTACCCATTGTCCAGTGGGGGCATTATCTGCAAGAAATGATAAAACACAGGTATTTGCCTTTGATGCACCAATTAGTAGCCGTAAAAAAGTAACAGTCGTCCAAGTAGCTCCATCGGTTCGTACTTCTTGGGGAGAAGCTTTTGGTATTCCAAGAGAAGTTGCAACACCAAAACGTTTGGCAGCAGCATTAAGAAGAATGGGATTTGATTACGTATTTGATACCAATTATGGTGCTGATTTAACGATTATGGAGGAAGCCAGTGAATTTTTAGCGCGCTTAAAAGAAGGAAAGGAACATAAGTATCCGATGTTCACATCTTGTTGTCCGGGGTGGGTTCGTTTCTTAAAATCCCAGTATCCAGATATGGTCGATGCTCTTTCTACCTCAAAATCGCCACAGCAGATGCAAGGAGCGATTATAAAAACATATTTTGCACAGAAAATGGGAATGGATCCAAATGATATTTTTAGTGTATCGATTATGCCTTGTGTGGCAAAGAAAGCAGAGTGTGATATCCCATCTATCAATGATTCAGGAGCAGGAAAAGATGTGGATGTTGTATTAACTACAAGAGAAATGGTAGCACAAATTCGTTCTCTTGGTATTGATATTGCCCATTTACCAGAAGAAGAATTTGATTCTCCATTAGGACCGGGAACAGGAGCTGGTGTTATTTTTGGTGCTACTGGTGGTGTTATGGAAGCAGCACTTCGCACAAGTTATTATTTTGCAACTGGAAAGAAACCAGATCCAGATGCTTTTTATGAAGTAAGAGGGCTTGATGGCTGGAAGGAAGCATCTTTCGATATTGAAGGAACAACAGTAAGGACAGCAGTAACAAGTGGCTTAGCCAATACTAGAAAATTGATTCGTGCTTTAAGAAGGGGAGAAGTCCAATATGACTTCGTAGAAGTCATGGCATGTCCGGGTGGATGTGTTGGCGGTGGAGGTCAGATTATTCATGATGGAAAAGAATTGGCAAAAGAACGTGGAGAAAATTTATATCAATTAGATAAAGAATGTGCGATTCGTTTCTCATATGAAAGTCCAGAAATCCAAGCAACCTATGAAGAGTTTTTAGGAGAACCATTATCTCATAAAGCACATGAATTGTTACATACGGATCACCATGCTTGGGACTTACCACATGCGTATCGAAAAGATGGAGATATAATTTGAGGCTAAGAAGGTAGTTCCAATTTTCGTAGAGATGACTTAGATATCGTTCTTCTAGTAAGAAATAAAACGTATGAAATAATTGAAAAATTTGATTCTATATAGACAGTGGAATGGTGAGTATAACTGGTTTCATTCTACGTAAAGAAAAAAGGGTTATTGTACTTGGAATTGCGTGCAGTAACTCTTTTTTATTTTATAGAAAATACAC
>JADIML010000188.1 GCA_017694765.1 Candidatus Scybalomonas excrementavium | reverse complement strand
GGAAATAAAGTAATTGAAGAACAAAAGTTTCCACATTTAAAATAATTAGTTGGTAGAACAATTATTACAACAGATGGAACGACATTACTGGGAGCTGATGATAAAGCAGGAATTGCAGAAATTTTAACTGCTTGTGAGCGACTTATACAAGAAAACATTCCTCATGGTCCAATTCAAATTATGTTTTCACCAGATGAAGAAATTGGAAGAGGAATGGATAAGGTGGATTTAAAGAAATTTACACCATCTGTTGCCTATACAATGGACGGTGGTCCAGAAGGAGAAATTGAATATGAGTGTTTCAATGCAGCAGCCATGATGGTTACGATTCATGGATTTTCTGTTCATCCTGGAAGTTCCAAAAACACAATGGTAAATGCCGCATTAGTTGGATGTGAATTTAACCAAATGTTACCTTCTACACAGACTCCATCTATGACAGAGGGATATGAAGGATTTTATCATTTATGTGAAGTAAAAGGCGATGTACAAGAAGCAACTTTTGAATATATTATTCGTGACCATAGTGATGAATTATTTGAAGCAAAGAAACAAACAGCCCTTCATATCCAAAAAATACTGAATGAAAAATATGGGGATGGAACAGTTGAGGTAGAAATCAAAGACAACTACTATAATATGGCAAGAATGGTAAAACCACACTTCCATCTCATTGAAAATGCGATAAAAGCCACTGAAGAAGCAGGTGTTACACCGATGGTACAACCAATTCGTGGTGGAACCGATGGTGCGAGATTAAGCTATATGGGAATCCCTTGTCCAAACCTAGGAACAGGTGGATATGGTTACCATGGTGAATATGAGCATATCACAGTAGAGGGTATGGACACTGCGGTACAGATTATGTTAAATATTATTGATTTATATAAAGAAAGAAAAGCTGAGTTATAAAAGGAATGAATGAATATGAAAAAAGTAGTACAAAAATTAAAAATGGCATGTACGATCTGTCTTGTTATTGCATTGCTAGTTCCAGCAACTGTGTTTGCAAAAGCAACCCCAGTATCAAAAAATGGCAGATTACAAGTAAAAGGAAGTAAAATCGTAAATGAACATGGCAAACCATTTGTAATCAAAGGTGTTTCCACTCATGGGATCAATTGGTTTCCACAATATGTCAATCAAAAAGCCTTTCAAACATTAAGAGATAAATGGGGAGTAAATACAATCCGATTATCTATGTATACAGCAGAATATAATGGATATTGCACAGGAAGTTCTCAAAATAAAAAAGACTTAAAGAAAATAATCGATAATGGTGTTCGATATGCAAGTAACTTAGGAATGTATGTCATTATCGATTGGCACATTTTAAGCGATGGAAATCCATTGACTTACCAAAAAGAAGCCAAAGCCTTTTTTAAAGAAATGGCAACAAAATATAAAAATAAGAAAAATGTTTTATTTGAGATTTGTAATGAACCAAATGGAAGTGAAGGAAATTGGAGCAATATTAAAAAATATGCTAATAGCATTGTAAAAACAATTCGCAGTGTTAATAAAAAAGCGATTATTTTTGTAGGAACACCAACATGGAGTCAGGATGTCAATGAGGCAGTCAACTCTAAAGTTTCTGGAACAAACATTGCTTACTCCTTCCATTTTTATGCTTCCACCCATAAGCAAGATTTAAGAAATAAGCTAGAAGCAGCTGTAAAACAAGGTTTACCAGTTGTTGTAACCGAATTTGGAATTAGCGATGCAGCTGGAAATGGTGTGATTAGTAAACAAGAAGGAAATGCTTGGATGAAACTGCTTGATAAATACAAAATTGGTCGAGTATGTTGGAGTTTATGTAATAAAAATGAAAGCTCAGCACTAATTAAATCCACTTCCAGTAAAACAAGTGGTTGGACAAGAGCTGATTTAACAGAACAAGGGAAATGGCTTGTTAAGATCTATACAAAATAAATAGAATAAAGCGATACAAAAGAGTTTTGTATTTGATTGATAAGATACCTCTAAAGTAGAAATGGTGAATGAGAAAAATCTACTTTGGGGGTATTTTCAATACATGCATTTTTTGATAGATTATCTTTAGAAGACAAGAAACGAAGGCTGAAGAAATATTTTAAGTTTGATGAAAATGAGCAATTAAAGGAAGGGGTTGATACCATGTGTAATTTATCAGAAGGTATTTATAATATTGGAAAAGAGGAAGGTAAGTTAGAAGCTGCAAAAATTATGATTGAAAGTGGAATAGATTTTGATTTTGTTGCTAAAAAACTTGAATTATCAAAAGAACTAATTGAACAATACTTAAAAGCTAGAATAGAAGATAAAGAATAGAAAAGAGCGAAAGCCAGTAGACGTAACAATCTACTGGCTTTTTTTGTTGTTTGGCTTTGATAGCCAGTTACTCATTGTGAAGTTTCTCAAAAGAGAAACGGAACTTTGAGGAACAAAAAAACCACCTGCTATGCGGGTGGTTAAAAATGCTTAAGCTTACAGAAAAAGACCTCCAATGTTATAATGATAGTGGTTCGCCAACCGCATCAAAACAAAGGAGGTTTTATCTAAATGGATACTAATAGTTTATCACATACAAAATGGAATTGTAAATATCATATTGTTTTTGCACCAAAGTTCCGTAGAAAAGTAGCATATGGA
This sequence comes from Candidatus Scybalomonas excrementavium, assembly GCA_017694765.1. Lineage (GTDB taxonomy): Bacteria > Bacillota > Clostridia > Lachnospirales > Lachnospiraceae > Scybalomonas > Scybalomonas excrementavium. The sequence goes on along the minus strand of JADIML010000188.1, from coordinate 2,425 downwards.
CAATTAAGACAGGATATTGCAAATATATTAAGTACACTTTGTAAAAGAAAAAAAGTAAAAATAATACAAGGAGAAATATGTCCAGATCATGTGCATATGCTAGTAGAAATTCCGCCTAGCATAAGTGTTTCAAGTTTTATGGGATATCTAAGAGGTAAAAGTACACTTATGATATTTGAAAGGCATGCAAATTTAAAATACAAATATGGAAATCGACATTTTTGGTGCAGAGGGTATTATGTAGACACGGTAGGAAAAAATGCAAAAAAGATAGAAGAGTATATTCAAAACCAATTAAAAGAAGATTTAGAATATGATCAAATGACATTAAAAGAGTACATTGACCCGTTTACGGGAGAGCCAGTAAAAGGAAACAAGTAGTATAAGTCCTTTAGGACTTAGTGAGTAAATGATGTTGCGACTGGTGAACCATTCGATGAGTCTTTAGACTCTAGAGCCGCTAAAGAGCCCTTATAGGGCTAGAACAAGCCACCGGCTAAGCCGGTGGTCTTGACTCTTATAAATGGTAGGTTTCTCTATTCGTTTCGAAAGCGAATTATTTTCTTTGAATTTCCTGTATCCGCTCAACAAATCTTTGCACATCTTCTGATGAATTAAGTGCATATAACAAGCCATAAGGGCTACTGTAATCCCATTTTACTGGAATTGTGACGAGGGCTGGATGTACCTCTTCCAACATTCCAATGTAAGCAGCACATTATTGGTTTCTGCACAGCGGTTAAAGACAGAGATATCATAAAAATGTGGAGTGTCTTCAATTTGGATTGCTGGATGATTTCGGTTTAGATCGTTTCGGATAAAATCATTTACGCCAGAATCACCTTCTGCCACCATCATGAGTGTTTCCCCGTATAAATCTGATATTTCAAGATGTTTTTCTAGGGAATTGATCTGTTTCATCACAGCCGTAGGAGAAATAAAGAGACTTTCTGCGGCTTTTGTAAAACTGCCACAGTCTACCACAGAAACAAAGACAGTGAGTTGAGGATTAAACATAACACACTACCCTTTATATAAACTTTAAGTTAATACTAAAATAACATTTGGGAGATTCCATGTCAATAAAAATGGGATTATAATAAGGATGGAAAGTAAGAGAGGAGTGGTGTAAATGGCAGAATTGATTGCTTATTTTTCTAGAAAGCATGAAAATTATGTAAATGGTGTTATCCGTGATTTAAAAATGGGTAATACAGAAATAGCTGCTAGTATTATCCAACAGTTGACAGGGGCTGATGTATTTCAGATAGAACCTTTGCAAGAATATTCCAAGGATTATAATGAATGCATTGCACAGGCTCAGGCAGATCAACGGCGGAATGCTAGACCTAAGTTAAAGCAATATCCAGAAAGTCTAAGCAAATATGATGTGATTTATTTAGGATATCCGAACTATTGGAGCACCATGCCGATGGCAGTCTGTACCTTTCTAGAATATTTTGAGTTTACAGGAAAAACGATTCGACCTTTTTGTACCCATGAAGGAAGTGGATTAGGAACGAGTGAAGAAGACATTCGGCGTATTTGTCCAGGAGCAAAGGTTGAGAAAGGGTTAGCAATCCGTGGTAGCAGTGTCAGCAATTCTGAGATATTGATTCGAAAATGGCTTACAAATAAAGGAGTAAATTCATAGAAAATAGATGGATTGTGTTCTGTCTAGCTTTCAGATACAGGAATGATCCATAGATTGTGAATAGAAAGGAGCAAGAATCTTATGATTTTAGAAGAAACATATACTCTTTCAAATGGAGTGAAAATCCCTAAGTTAGGACTGGGAACATGGTTTATTTCAAACGATCAAGTAGCAACAGCTGTTTGTGAAGCTGTGAAATTAGGGTATCGACATATTGATACGGCACAGGTTTATGAAAATGAGCGAGGAGTTGGAGAAGGAATTCGAAGCTGTGGTGTTCCTAGAGAGGAGCTATTTGTTACTACAAAACTAGCAGCTGAAATAAAAACATATGAGGAAGCGGTAAAGGCAATCGATGGTTCTTTGCAAAAGTTAGGGCTTGATTATATTGATCTTATGTTGATTCATAGTCCACAGCCATGGGCAGATTTTCGAGGCGGTGATTATGCAAAAGGAAATCAGGAAGCATGGAGGGCGCTAGAAGATGCCTATAAGGCTGGGAAGTTAAGAGCAATCGGTATCTCTAATTTTAAGGAAGAAGATATTGAAAATATTCTTTCTTCTTGTACCGTTGCACCGATGGTAAATCAGCTTCTTGTTCATATCGGAAATACACCTATGGATTTAATGGAATATTGCCGTCAAAAAGATATTTTAGTAGAAGCGTACTCTCCTGTGGCTCATGGAGAAATTTTGAAAAATGCAGAAATTGCCAAAATGGCTGAAAAATATCATGTGACAGTTCCACAGCTTTGTATTCGTTATGATTTA
>JADIML010000187.1 GCA_017694765.1 Candidatus Scybalomonas excrementavium | reverse complement strand
ATATTTAATTGAGCGTGGACATACTCACATTGCATTTGTAGCAGATTATGAGCACAACACATTATTAACAAATCGTTTTTTAGGATACAGACAAGCCTTAGAAGAATTTCAAATTCCTTTTCACCAAGATTATGTGTATCCTTACTCTCCTTCTTATGAAGGTGGTTTACAAGCTGGAGTACAAATTGCTACTTCTTCCAATCCTATCACTGCTGTCGTAACAACTGCTGATATTTGTGCCATCGGTATTATGGAGGGGACTCGGTCACATGGATATACACTCCCTAACGATCTCTCCATTATTGGTTATGATAACTTATCTCTTTGTCAGTATACCTTTCCAAAATTAACATCTATTTCTCAAAATATTACACAAAAAGCATTATTAGCAACGAAACTATTGCTAGAGAAAATCCAAACTGGAACTTTAACAACATCTCCAAAACAAAAAACCGATGTCACAATTGTGGAAAGAGACTCTGTTATCACTCTTTAGATTACGTAATTTTCTCATGTTCGCTGACAATGGTCACATATTAAATAAAGATTCTCACATAGCTCATGATCTTTTTGTAAATAAAAAGAAGAACTTGACAACCAACTTTAATGATCAAGTTCTTCTTTTTTCATATCACTATATCGTATAACAAGTATTACTCAAATACAAGTTCTTCATTTGTCTTTCTGTTTGGTATCGCAAGAAAAATGACCATCAATAAAATCATTCCAAAGGCGATCCAATCCATTGGTGTAATCTTTGTTTTTAACCAGAGTGTCGTTGTAAGAGCTGCGCTAATTGGCTCAATACAAGCAAATAAACTGGCTTTTACTCCACCAATCTCACTGACACCTTGTAAATATAAAGTAAAAGAAAGTGCCGTTCCAAATATAACAATAACTAAAATACCAATCACTGTACCAAGATCAAGAGAGACTTCCATTTTCCAAGCCTTTGTCACACTTCCTAATACGATACCACCAATTAACATTCCATATCCTGTAATGACACTACTTCCATATCGTTCAATTAAAGTTCCAGGAAGCAGTGTATAAAGCATTAAAGCCAAAGCTGATAACATTCCCCAAAAGCTCGCCTGTGGTGATAAAACTAGGCTGTCAAATCTTCCATGGGTTGTCAATAAAAAGATTCCTCCCACTGCCAGCACTAATGCAATCCCCTCTTTTCCCGTAGGTCTTCTCCACATTCTAATACAAGTAACAAGTAAAATAAATGCTTGACCTAAATATTGTAATGCAGTTGCTGTCGCCGAATTCGAATAAGCAATCGTTGTCAAATATGTATATTGGCAATTCATAAGCCCAAAAATAGCAAATACAATAAGCCAAATAATATCCTTTTTGCATTTCCATACAGGCAATAATTCTTTTGGAGTCTTCAATCCAACAAATCCAATTAATAATATCCCTGCCATCAGCATACGAACTGTTGTAATCCACTGGCTATTTAGTCCTTTATGAGTAAATAAATATTGTCCCACTGTGCCAGAAATTCCCCAAAGAATTCCTCCTGATATGGCATATAAAATACCTCTTATTGTTTTTTTTCTTTCCATATAACAATTCCTCTCTTATTGCTTTACCTCTTTAAAAATTTTATCTCATCTATTGTAACCCTTCTTCTACAAAATGACAATAAAAGAAAACAGGCTAAAAACTTTTCCCCTTCACCTATGATTTCTATAAAAATATAAAGTATTCAATCAGCGCGCAGAACAAAATAGAGTGCCATGAAAGAACAAAAAATTCATTCTTTAATGGCACTCCTTTTTTACAAATAATTATTTAGAATTAGCAATCAGCTTTTCCTTCAGAACCGAATAATTTAATTTTTTCGATAACTGTTTCTCTAATTCCAGCACAACCTGGAGCTAATAATTTACGAGGGTCAAATCCTTTTCCTTCTAAATCTTTACCAGCTTCTACATATTTACGAGTAGCTGCTGCAAATGCTAACTGGCATTCTGTATTAACATTGATTTTAGCAACACCAAGTGAGATAGCTTTTTTGATCATATCTTCTGGGATACCTGTACCACCATGAAGAACTAATGGCATATCTCCTGTTTTTTGTTGGATTGCATCTAATGTTTCAAAGCTTAATCCAGCCCAGTTTTCTGGGTATTTTCCGTGAATGTTACCGATTCCAGCTGCTAACATATCAACACCTAAATCAGCGATTGTTTTACATTCTTCTGGATCTGCACATTCACCAGCACCTACAACACCATCTTCTTCTCCACCGATAGAACCAACTTCTGCTTCGATAGACATTCCTTTTCCATGAGCTAATGCTACTAATTCTTTTGTTTTTTCTTTGTTTTCTTCGATGTCAAAGTGAGAACCATCAAACATGATAGAAGAGAATCCAGCTTCTACACATTTTTTACATCCTTCATAAGAACCGTGATCTAAGTGTAAAGCAACTGGAACAGAAATGTTTAACTCATCTAACATTCCATTTACCATACCTACAACAGTTTTGTATCCTGTCATATATTTTCCAGCACCTTCAGATACACCTAAGATAACTGGTGATCTCATTTCTTCTGCTGCTAAAAGGATTTCTTTTGTCCACTCTAAGTTGTTGATGTTGAACTGACCAACTGCATAGTGTCCTGCTTTCGCTTTCTTTAACATATCTCTTGCTGATACTAACATACTAAATTCCTCCATATTAAAGTAA
>JADIML010000186.1 GCA_017694765.1 Candidatus Scybalomonas excrementavium | reverse complement strand
AGAGTTAGTAACTGGTGTGGCTCCTCGATATAAATATTCATTGACACCTATATAAAATCCTAATTTTCCCATCGTTGTTACTACATTTCCAATGGCAGTAGAGCCAAATAGACTGACACCATTTAACCGATTCCAAGTGACTTCATCAAGCATTTTTGCCTTCGCAAGTTCGGCACGATACCAATCGGTATCAAGCTCCATAATAGATTTGGCATTTTGCATTTCTTCTGTTGTCTGAAAAAATTTACGAATGCTTACTTGTCCTGTACAGTAATATGAAAAAATAGTATGAAATCCTAATTCTAAAATCATCATACTTCCTAATAGATAAGGCATATATCGTCCCTTTAACTTCCACCCTGTATAGCGACATAATAAAATCGTATAAATAAGAGCAACCATTGCTGTAATTCCATAACTATACCAAGTTTCTTTCGCATCAGAGAACAAAATAGATAAAACGATAATTCCCATTGTTATCCAGAAACTCCATATAATATGGAAGGGACGATAGTTTTTGATCCATAATAAAACTTGATATGCCATACAAATGCACATAAAAATATAAAGATATGCAAAGCGATTTGGAATTCCATATTGATCGTGAAATCCATGCCATACATAGTTAAGCCAGTTTACATTAAAACTCACTAATAAAAATAATACAAAGATAATTTGTTTGATTCTTGTAGTCCATTTTATTTTTCGATTCATAGCATATAGCCAAATGCATAAAATGGTTAAAATCCCACAATATAAGTTGGTTCCCCCATCTCCTTGTGCATTGGTAATTACCTTTGCCCCAATACTATGCGAGTTGATTGTATCAAAGAAACTCACATAAAGCTCAGGTTTTGGAAACTGCATCTTAGCAGAAGATGTGAGCATTAACGAACAGTAAGTTGGTAATAGAATAACCCCTGCCATAGCCCCTGCTAATAAGGAATATCCTGCAAAAGAAAATCCTCTCTTTATAAATTCCTTGATTCCTTTATGATCGTATAATAGGAAATAGAAGACAAGGAACAGACAAGTCATAAATGTCATGTAGAAATTACAGCTAAGAGAAACAAATAGCATAAAACAGTATAATCTACCATCCTTTTTCTCAATGAGTTTTTCTAACCCTAATATAATAAGGGGGAAAAAAATCATCGTTTCTAGCCACATAACATTCCAGCTATAACCAAGCATATAACTACTTAAAGCATATGCCATAGCAAATATAAGAATTTGCCAATCTTTTTGGACAACTTCATAGGTAGCTCGCACTCTCCACGCAGCATTTTTTAAATAGATAGCCATTGTGACACTTGCTAATGATATTTTTATAATAATTAACATGCTGACTACGCCATTTAAATATTTTTGTGGAAATGCAATGATAAGCAGGTTCAAAGGACTCGCTAAATAGTACGCCCAAAGCGCCATAAAATTAATGCCAAGTCCTGACTGAAAACTATAAAAAAGACTCTGTCCTTGCTGTAGCTTTTCTTGATACGCAGAGAAAAACGGCATATACTGATGTAACCCATCGATAATCACAAGTGAAAAATCACCAAATGGTTGTACTTCAAAGATCATACAACATATAAGTAAAATAAAAAATGGTAACAAAAATGTCAGCATATAAAATCTTGTCCTCTTGTTCCATTTCATATTTTTTTCTTTCGCATCGTTAAAAATAAATCGTTTACTAAAGATATAATTGCAGACTAAAATAAGCACTTGTACTGCTATTTTACTAAACATTTCTTGAACCCGAAATACTTCTATGAAAAATGCAACTCCTATCATTTCAAAAACCATCGTAAGCAATCTTGCTCCAAAGAAGTTCATGGCTTCTTGTACAAGCTGCTCTGTACTCACTGTTTTAGCTCGAAATACAAAGCATTTATTCGCTACATAGGCAAACAAAATCGCTAATAAAATAGCAATAAAATTACTTGTATTTAAATTCATTCCTATGACACTTCGTAACAGAAAAAATACGAGCAAGTTTACTCCTGTAGTTGCTATGCCTGTTACGATATAGCGAACAGTTTCCGCTTCTAAAAGACGTTTCCCTGTTTCCATCATTACAGTTACCTCCAAGCGATTTATTAAGACATCAAAAGTCTTACTGTTCTCTATTGTATCTTTTTTCATTTTAAGGTGCAAGCACATTTGGACTTTGTAAGAAATCATTTACAATTTGCTTAAAATCTTTACTGGATCCAAAAAATCGCTTCGCTTCTTTTTGCACATATCCCCATAACTGTCTATCTTCCATGAGTTGCTTCCTAGAGTCTACTCCCATTTCTTCCATCTTTTTTCTAGCAACTCTAGAAAAAATCGTAACTTTTTGTCTATGAAGATCATTTGGAATATCTAATACCACAGGACACTCATAAAGTTCTTCTTGCCACTTATCAAACTGACACTGGCTATCGAATCTCCAACTGTCCCTTTTTTTATGATGTTCAATATAATGAGCAACTCTTTCATAATCTTTTCTTCCTTCAATTGGCTCACTCAAAAATCGCTTTTGAAATACAGCTCCTTCATGCTGATAGCGATGTTTGTATGCCCAGGCATAGCTCATAATTACTTTCGAACAAAACTTTGTAACCTCTTGCTGTTTCCCATATAAAATACCATGAAAATGATCCTTGCCGATATAAAAACAATCTAACCCTACTTCTGGTAGTTCTTCTAATTTCATGTCTAATAAATATTCAAATTCTCGAACGTCTTGTTCATCTTGGAATAAACATATCGTATCCTTTCCCCTCAATACAACATGATAACAGTCTTGACTGCTAAAACATCGTCTTTCTCTTGCCATATAACCCCAAATTAACCCCTTTCTTTTCTAATAATTATAGTTTGAAAAACGCGTCTTTCATTGTCTGCCATTATATCATACATTATTTTTAATTTCAATAATAATTTATTTTTAGTATATATCTTGAATTACCTTTCTATAACAGAACAAAGTGTGCAATGCACGCTTTGCCGCGCGCAAGCAATTTCCTATAACATAAAAAAGAGCTATTGCTTCATAGATAACTTCTATCTATGTCACAATAGCTCAATTTGTTTCATCTAAATGATGATGTAATAAATTAGTCTGCTACGTATGGCATTAAAGCTAAGTGTCTAGCTCTCTTAATTGCTACAGTAAGCGCTCTCTGATGTTTTGCACAGTTTCCTGTGATTCTTCTAGGAAGAATTTTTCCTCTTTCAGATACGTATCTTTTTAATTTATTTACATCTTTGTAATCGATAACAGCGTTTTTATCTGCACAATATACACAAACTTTTTTTCTTCTACGTCCGCCTCTTCTTCTCATTGGAGCGTCAGCGTTTGTTTTATTAAAAGCCATGATATTACCTCCTATTAAAATTCAAATGCTTGATAGCAAAAGCTATCATTAGTTAAAAGGCAGTTCTTCTTCGATTCCGTCTGGAATGCTCATAAAACCATCGCCTACTGCTGCACTTGGTGTTGGTCTGCCGGCTGGTGCCTGCTGATATCCACCATCAAAAGATGTACTCTGTCCCATAGAATTTTTGCTTTCACAAAAATCTTGTTCTTCTACAATCACATCGGTTGTATAAACACGAACACCATCTTTATTCATGTAGCTTCCTGTTTGAATTCTTCCAGAGATTACAATACGCATCCCCTGTTTGAAATATTTTTCTGCAAATTCTCCTGCTTTCCCAAAGGCAACACATGGAATGAAATCTGCATCAGGTTCGCCATCTCTTTTGAATCTTCTGTTTACGGCTAAAGTATAACGAGCGATCGCCATTGCTTTTTCACCTTGAGAATATCTTACCTCAGGATCTCTTGTTAGACGACCCATTAAAACTACTTTATTCATGGAGTTCCTCCTATTCGTTATGCGTCTTGTTTAACACATAAGTATCTTAATACTGTTTCCATGATACGAACTCTTTGTTCGATTTCAGCTGGACAGCTAGATACTGCTTCGAACTGGATGAAATAGTAATATCCTTCTCTCATTTTCTGAATTTCGTAAGCTAATTTTTTCTTACCCCATTCATCAACGTTTGTTACTGTACCGCCGAATTTTGCGATCATTTCTTTGATCTTTTCAACAGTTGCTGCTCTTTCATCATCTTCGATTTTTGCATTAAGAACTAACGCTAATTCATATTTATTCATCGTGTCAGCACCTCCTTCTGGACTCTGGCCCTTCCTTCTTGAAGAGCAAGGATTAATTGTATATCACAATTCAAAATTTTATCATAGGAAATTCAAAGAATCAAGCCTTTTTTATGATTCCTCTAAAATTTTTTTCCACTAATTTCCTACTCACCATAACTTGGTGACTACAGCCCATACATTTTAGTCGAAAATCCATACCTGTTCTTAAAATTTCCCACTCATTTGCACCACATGGATGTGGTTTTTTCATTTTAATAACATCACCAACTTGTAAGTCCACAGCTGTCCTAACCTCCCATCGTTTCTTCTATTTTTCATATATTTTTTCATCATATCATATTTTCATGCCTTTGATAAGAATGTTTTGCTACTATTATTTATGAATCTCAACTTCATATGTTCCATAATGATAGCGCTTTTCCACTAACTCTGTTTTATACAACTGATAACATTCAATTTTTACAACCATATCTCCTTCTAATTTGAAAGTCCATGCAGGACGAAATTGTTCCTCAACGCCTGCCTCAAAATCTAAAATATACTTAATATTTTGTCCGACTTGTTTTCCATTTTGATAAGTCGCAATTCGAACATAGTAGCACTCTTTCATATTTTGAAATTTCATTTCATTTTTGATCACAATCATTCCACTGCTCTTTTCTACTTCCCATGCACGTAGTGGTAAATAGACATCTGGCATTTCTTTTTGTATACCATCAGAAGTAATGAGTAACTCTTCTTCTTGCATGGAAAAGTCTTGTGTTCCCTTTATATAGTAGAATCCAAATTCTAGACATATTTTTTGTAGCTCTGGCATATCCTTAGATTCTTCCACATAAATGGCATTAAAATTTCTTTTTTTCCACAAACTCATATGTTTTATCAACTCATCTCTTAATACATATGTTTTTTTATCGATAGCTTTCTCAAAATGAATAAGCCGAAGATCAATTGGTTTGCCAGCCACCACATATCGGTTCTCTTCAAATCCTTCCTGTTGAATCACTATTTTTTGTGCAATTACCTCTTCAGCCATAATAAATACAAGATAATAAAACCGGTGTGTTTCATCGTTCCATATCTCGATTTTCTTTCTTGGTACATCAAGCATAATCTTTCCCTTTTTTGTCACCTTCACTTTTTTTATATTTTTTCCGGTCTCTGTTAATAAAGAACACCAACTAGGAACAAAATCTCCTACATACATCGGTTCAATTTCCATCGTGATCTTTTCCTTATCTTCCCACTTTACAATTTTGTACTCTAACATATGATTTTTTGGTCTTTGCAAAATTTTAACCCCAAAGAGCACTCCCTCATATCCTTCATCAAATTGAATGAGAATCGTATTTTCCCCATTCTTTAAAAATGGATTCACAAAAACCTCATAATCTAGTTGTGTTCCATCTTCAAAGACAATTGGCACTCCGTTAAGTTGTAAATGAAAAGGCACTCCTATTATACGAAATCGTAAGTAATATACTTTTTCTTTTTCCAGATCCATATGAAATGTTTTTTGATACGTTCTAGCATGAATATAGGTTGGCAATGTCACTTCTGTTTGCATTTGTAAATCTCCTATATACCATTTGTCTTGTAACTCTAACATTGTTTTAGAAGGGACTTTAAAAATATATCGTTTTAAAATATCACTATGAAACACATGATACTCATCTTCAAACAATGATATACTTTTGTTAATGCCTTCACTAGAAATTTTTTCTGCTTTTTCTTCCATACTCTTTTTTCTCATAAATAACTCCTTACATACAATAATTTCCGTATTGTTATGTGATTTCCAAAGTAGAAAATTTGATATGAACTAGCACCATATACTAATTACAACAAATCACATACCACCTTTTTACCAATTCATATACAAGTTGTTTTTATGAAAGAAAAAAACAGAATATTCCCCTCAAAGTTAGAAGAAATATCCTGTCTCAAATTGAATATGGTATTTTATAAAATCTTCTATTAGCTGTTCATAGATTCATGTTCTTTCTTTAATTCTTCATACAGCTCAAAAAGATTCCATTGTTGATTATGTTCTGTGATAATTGCTTTTAAATCGACTCTAGCATTTGCTTTTCTCATTTCCTTTAGTAAAGTGTCTAGTCTTGGTCCAGTAAATCCCCTCATAATGAGCATTTCCTCTTCAACTGGTAACCTTGTGTTATCTATATCACTGGTTTGTTCAAACCCTTTTATTCCAGCTAAATATCCTACTTTTTCTCCACATAAATCAGTTGAGATATTACGAATCTTAACTCCCATACGGATTAGTATACTCTTAATCTTTCTTTCTTTTTCTATATCTTTTATACCATATAATAATACTTGTTCACCTGTTGTTTTAATCATAGTATTCCTTTCCTTCTTCCTTATTATTAGGGGAGCAACTCCCTTATTTTCTCTCATTATTTTGTATACTGAATAGAGACACTCTATTTATGTTACATGATTATTTATTCCATAGATTTTTTGTAAAAATTATATGTACTTTTTTATTATCTCATATTTTTAGAAAGAAAGATAGTCTTTTATGAGATTTTACTATTTTTTTACATATTTACGATTTTTTTAATATTACTTTTAATAAAATTGACTCATATATAGTTGATAATACGCTCCCTTTGCTTTCATTAATTGCTCATGACTTCCTTTTTCTACAATCGTTCCTTTATCAATGACAAAGATACAGTCTGCTTTTCGAATCGTAGAAAGTCGATGAGCAATGACAAAAGAAGTTCTACCTTTTAATAATGTTTCAATTCCTTGCTGGACTAATAATTCTGTATGAGTATCAATACTTGATGTGGCTTCATCTAAAATCAAAATACTTGGATTAGATACCATTGTTCTTGCAAAAGCTAATAGCTGTCTTTGCCCAATGGATAACTGACTTCCTCTCTCACTTAATTCTGTCTCATATCCATTTTCTAACTCCATAATAAAGTCGTGGGCATGGACAGCTTTTGCTGCTTCTATGACTTCTTCTTTTGTAGCATCTAGCCTTCCATAGCGTATATTATCAAGAACTGTGCCTGAGAATAAGAAGTTATCTTGTGTCATAATTCCCATTTGTTTTCTTAAACTGTGTAAAGATACCTCTTTAATCGAATGACCATCTAGTGTTATTGTGCCCTTTGTAACCTCATAAAAACGACTAATTAAGTTGACTATCGTTGTCTTACCTGCACCAGTTGGACCAACTAAAGCAATGGTTTCTCCTGGATTTACATGGAAACTAATATCTTTTAATATATAATTCGTAGATTCTTTATCATAAGAAAAAGAAACTTCTTTAAAATCAACAGCTCCTTTTAATTGTGGAAGCTCATAGGCTTCTGTCTCATCGGAAATTTGCGCCTTTGTATCAAGAATATCAAAAACTCGTTCTGCGGCAGATATATTCGTTGTCAACTTATTATAGAAGTTTGCTAAATTTCGAATTGGACTCCAAAACATGGACAAATAGGTAGAAAATGCTAAAAAAGTTCCTACTCCTACTTGCTCGGCTCCTAAAATACGAATTCCTATAAAGTACAGCAAAAATCCTCCAAGCCCCCATGTCACTTCTACAACAGGACCAAATCCATCGGCAAAGATAACGGCATTTATAAAGGATTTTCTATGCTCTTCTACCATAGTTTCAAATCCTTCTTTCGTTTCTTCTTCTGCTGTAAAACTTTGTACGATACGGATTCCTGATAAGGATTCATGGACAAAGGCATTTAAGTTGGAGCTTTTTTTTCGATAAATTTGCCATAATGTATGTGCCTTTGTCTGAATAAAAAACATCCCTAATATTAAGATTGGTATTGTAATAACTGCTGCCATCGCTAAATACGCATTTTTGATTATCATAATGACTGCAACACCAATGACAGTTAGAAAGTCAGGAATTAACTTCGTTACACTATCAGATAATACATCTTTTAAAGCATTGACATCACCGATAATTCTTGCCAATATTTTTCCGGTTGGTCTACTATCAAAAAATTGAAAACTTAATGTTTGAATATGCTCAAATAACGTTTCTCTTATCTGAACTAAAATCCGATTGGATACTTTTGACATGAGCATCATACGAATATTCATCCCAATTCCATAAATCACGAATAATAGAAATGCAACGATTCCTAATCGAATCAATCCATCTTTATCCTTTTGTGCAACATATACATCCACTGCTCGTTCCATAAGCAATGGTCCAACCATACTAATTCCAATGGTAATAAACATAATAAATAACACGATACAAAGCTCTTTTGGATATGCTAATAAATATCGATACAAACGAATTAATGTATCTTTTTTTAATACTTGCTTTTGTTCTTCATCTTCTCGAATTCCATT
>JADIML010000185.1 GCA_017694765.1 Candidatus Scybalomonas excrementavium | reverse complement strand
TAATAAAGCTGGTATCTCAAATCCTTCCACATCCATTTTAATCCACGTAACTGGTTCTTTTAATTGCTCGTCAAGAGAAACTATAATTTGGCGTTTTCCCTCCTTTTCTTCTCTTTTTACATTTTTCTTCAGAAAGCTACTAGAAGAACCTGTTCCATCGAGCCATAATTCTTCTCTTTTTTCTCCTACACCATATGGAAACAACTCAATATTGTCTTTATTTTGCATTGTTTCTTTACACTTTTCTATATTTTCTTCTTCTGGTTCAAACACAAATATTTTTTTATATTGGAAACCTTGCTCTATATATGACTGTACCGTATCTCCGATAAAGCCTCCACAATCGACAAACACTTCATTTTCATCACATTCAATCAACTCTTTATCAAAATATTGTGCATATTCTTCATCATAAGCTCTCTCTAAAAAAGTTTTTGCTGGTAGTAAGCGATACTGAATTAAACTTGTAAAAATCAGACGTGATTTATCATCTTCTAATCTTTCATAAAGCCAATCATAATGCTCAATATTTTTTATCAAATCGAAAACTACAAATCGATACGCTCCACTTGTTTTTCCTTTTGAATACCCACCCATAGGATATTGTTCTAAGACATGTGGTTCTATTTGCAATAACTCTGAAGCCTTGAATAGTATATCCTCATAACGATATGACTTTAGCATTTTTGATATTGTAGGGTAGCTACTCATTAACTGAATAAACATTTCTTTGTCCATTATTTTCTCCTTACAACTATAAACTATAATTTACTCTACTATACATATCGACATTTTATATGATTTCGTAAGAATATCTATATAATTCTTATCATTCTTAGATTAAAAAGGTGGCATCTCATCTAAAATCGATGTGATGACACCCTTTTAATCTTCTAACACAATAATCCCCATCTGTAAAAATGCAATGGTAAGCATACTGAACATTTGATAGTATTTATGATTTTTAAAATTTTCTTCTTGATCGGTAATAGAAGTAATATTACTTTCAAAAGTATTAATAACAGCCACTTGTGAATGTTTATTTTCTCTATTTATGAACTTTTTCTGACCATTTCTACGCTCTTCAATATAATCATACGAAAGGATATTACAAAAAATTTGCTTTAATAAATTAAACTCTGTTCTACCACCTTCAACAATAAATAATACTCTTCCTATACTTTTATTTTTATTAATCCGCATCTCTTTCTTCCTTAAAATGAGGTATTCCACCAAACACTCCACTCATATACATTCTTTCTATATTTTGAGCAGAACGCGGGTTTTCTTCTGAAAATCGTTTCACAATGCTTCCTTTCTCTCCATAAAATTCCACTGAATATTCCTGATCAGCTCTTAAAATACTATTGGATAATAAGTTCGTAGAATGGGATACAAAAATCATTTGTCCATTTTCCGAATGTTCCATGAAAAGACGAATTAAAAAAGATTCTAAATTATTATGAAAACCACTAGAAAATTCATCTACTAATAATAATCCACCTTTTTCTACTACTTGAAGAAATGCTGGTAATATATATAGTAGATTTTGATTTCCCATAGATTCTTCATCAAATGGAATTGGTATATCTAACCCCTTTCTTCTAAAAAATATCATCTTTTTATTATTCATATTTTTTATGAAAAAATTTTTAGAATGACTCTCACTTCCATACTCAATAAATTGTTCAAAATTATATTTTTAAAAAAAGTGATTTACTTTATCAGTCCCTACTTCTTTCAAATAATCATCTAGTTTTAGTGATTCTTTTCCATAGGAATTCAT
Source organism: Candidatus Scybalomonas excrementavium (assembly GCA_017694765.1). GTDB lineage: Bacteria > Bacillota > Clostridia > Lachnospirales > Lachnospiraceae > Scybalomonas > Scybalomonas excrementavium. The sequence goes on along the minus strand of JADIML010000185.1, from coordinate 2,035 downwards.
TTCTCGACGAAATAAGTTGATGTATACCGAATGATTCAAAAAGAACATCCAATCCTTTAATATTTCATTCCCAGCAAATTTTGTATTAAAATAGAGTGTTCTTAAGAATAACGTCTCATCATCAATATCATTTTCGTCATATACAATTCCTTTAGAATCTATAATATAAGATATCGCATTCCTTCTAGAACGCTCCATCATTTTTCCATGATTAACTTCCAAAAGTTCGTATAGAGTATCATCTTCATCATCGACTTCAAATTTATAACGTACTTTATCATCATCTATTTTAAAGTAATAATCCAATGAATATTTTGTTTCTTGACTAAATAGACACCGAAACATACTTTGATTAATATTTCTCTCTAGAAAAAGTAGATCTAATAATACTTTAATTGCTTCTATAATATTGGATTTTCCAGAAGCATTAGCCCCTACAAATATTGTTCCTTTTAAGATATCATTTTCTGCTACATTCCTCGGTAATATTGTATTATTTGTTTTTGAAAAATCGATAGTTGTTTCTTCTCGAAATGATCTAAAATTTTTGATAATTACTTTCTCTAACATATATCGTCTTCCTTCCATACATCTTTACAGACGTATTTATTATTGTATCCATCTTATCCAAATAACTATCTCATGTCAACTATTTCCTAATAAAGCACTTCCTAAACCCTTGCATTGGCATGCTGTAGCTGAAAATGCATGAATTACACTTGAGTTTTTTTGGGATTTATCATATGACAAGGAACTAACTGCCCTTGTTTCACTTTTTCTTCCCACTCTTCCAAATATAAAAGTAACTCTTCTAACTGTTCTTCCATTTTTTCACGTGACTTACTTAAATCTTCTCCTTCTTCTAATTGTTCTAATTGAAATGGTAGTTTCATCATTGTTCGAATTTCATCTTTTGTATACGGATATCCATTATAATACTTTGGTTGATATCCAAATGTCTCATAAAATTTAGAATATAGTACTTCAATTCGAAAACGATCAAATGTATTTAAGTATTTTGCATAGTAGTCATCTGCGAGTGGTGCAAGATCAAAATCATCAATCACGGTTCCTGCATCTTGATACGTAGTTCTCATTCCATTATGCGTACAAGCTAACAAAGCTTCAGACCAAGGAATGTTTAGAAATTCACATAATGCTCCTAGTGTTTCTTTTGGATATCGCTTAATATCTTCAAAACGTACATATGCCATTTGTTCATATGGACAAAAATCATCTTCGCCATAATAAGCTCTTCGCCAATCTAAATTCCTCATTGGACCACATTGTTCTATAAAATAGTCATAATATTCTTCTGCTCGCATTTGATATAGTCTTCTCGAATTATATTCATACTTTATAAGTCCACCAATACGAGATTCCTTTCTTCTAAGTACTCCAAAGATTTTATAATATGGAAATTTCTTATAAAACTCACTAAAATATCCAACACCTTTCTCCCAATCACATCCCCATACAATATGAGGGGCATGGAAAATCGGTGGAACCATTCGACTGTTCATATTTCTTCCAAGTGCCATACTATTAGCTAAAAAGAATGCTATAAACCATTCTTGATCCGTTGGAATTTCTCGTTCTTGTAACACATAAACAAGTGCCTTAGCAAAATCATTAATATCTGGAATTGCAGAATTAGAGATCCGATAGATCTTTTGAAAGAAAGTCAAAAATGTTTGATATTGCTTTCCATTTTGATTTTGAATAAATTCATCCAAAAATTGTATAACTGTACGTCCTTTTAATGCTTGTTCATAGAATTGGTCAAACTCTGAGATTGCAAATTCTTTTATGGTAAGTAAAGAATCATGAAAATCAAAGAGCGAATCGATCATAGCATTTCCACAATGACGTTCTACGGATAAAAAGGATACTACTCGTTTTACTTCTTCCAATCGAATTGGTGTTGGCTCTAATACTCCATAATCCACATCAAAATACTGCTGGGAATTTAGTGGATACAGTACCTTCTCTTCCTGTCTCTTATACACATCTCCGAGCCCACGAGACGATTGAA
>JADIML010000184.1 GCA_017694765.1 Candidatus Scybalomonas excrementavium | reverse complement strand
TTATTGAACCAAAAAACTATTTTTTCATCTTTTGTAGAAAAAACAGGTTGGTCCCAGTCTAGAGCTGTCCTTCTTTTTGGACTGATTATCGTAATTGTCATGATTGGTATTCTTTATTGGCTATTTGGGACAGAAGTTGGAGCAGCATTACGAGCAACAGGAAATAATGAAGACATGATACGGGCGTTAGGTGTCAATATAAAATGGACGAAAATGTTAGCACTTATGATAAGTAATGGTCTTGTAGGACTTTCAGGTGGACTCGTTTGTCAAATGAATAAATTTGGAGACATTAATTCTGGAACAGGCTCTATTGTAATTGGATTAGCAGCAATAGTAATAGGAGAAATGCTTATGAGAAAGTTTCGTTCTTTTGGAGGAAAGCTAGCATCTGTTATCGTTGGTTCTGCTATCTATTTTGTAATTCGTGCAATTGTATTGCGATTGGGACTTGATCCAAATGATATGAAATTATTATCTGCTGTTTTAGTTGCCGTAGCTCTTTATATACCAGTTCTTGTTCAAAAGTGGAAAATAAAACGAGCTTATATGGAAGGGGGAGAATAATATGTTAGAAATAAAAAATGTGAAAAAAACATTTCATAAGGGAACTGTGAATGAGAAACCAGCTTTACAAGGAGTTGATCTTACGTTACAAGATGGCGATTTTGTGACAATTATTGGAGGAAATGGAGCAGGTAAATCTACTACTTTAAATATGATAGCTGGTGTTTATCCAATTGATGAAGGTAAAATACTATTAAATGGTAAAAATATAACACATATGCCAGAACATAAACGAGCTATTTACTTAGGAAGAGTTTTCCAAGATCCGATGAAAGGTACGGCTGGTGACATGGAAATTCAAGAAAATCTTGCACTGGCACTTAGAAGAGGAGAAAATAGAGGGCTTAGATGGGGAATTACAAAGAAGGAACAAAAGCAATATCAAGAAGCCTTAAAAACATTAGATCTAGGGTTAGAAAATAGAATAAGCAGTAAAGTAGGGCTTTTATCAGGAGGGCAAAGACAGGCACTTACACTTTTAATGGCAACGTTAAAAAAGCCAGAGTTATTACTATTAGATGAGCACACAGCAGCACTTGATCCAAAAACAGCGAGTAAAGTGTTAGAGATTACAGAACGTATTATTACACAAAATAATTTGACAGCTATGATGGTAACACATAATATGAAAGATGCCATTCGACTTGGAAATCGACTAATTATGATGCACGAAGGTCGCGTGATTTATGAAGTATCTGGAGAAGAAAAAAAACAGTTAAAAGTAAGCGATCTACTAGAGAAGTTTGAGCAGGTAAGTGGTGGAGAATTTGCCAACGACCGAATGATGCTTGCATAATTAGATTGTATAAAAGAGTAGTTTTATGAAAGACTTTTTAAAAAGAGTAGTGTTAAAAAGTTTTTCAAACTACTCTTTTATTTTTATGAAGAAGAAGTATTGACAAATAAGGGAAAAAGAAGTAATATACAAATATACCCAGATGGGGTATGAAGGAGGCGAAGTATGAAACAAAAATTTGATGTAACAGGAATGAGTTGTTCTGCTTGCTCTGCACACGTAGAAAAAGCAGTGAAAGCATTGCATGGAATTCAAGAATGTAATGTAAATTTATTATCTAATAATATGACAGTTGTTTATAATGAGCAGGAACTGACAGAACAAGATATTGTAACCGCTGTTATCCATGCTGGATATGGAGCAGTTCCAGTTCAAAAAGCAAACACAGGAGGGAAAAAGCAAGCATCTGATCAAATCGTGAATCAAGCAGAAGTTGAAATGAAGGGAATGAAGAAGAGATTTCTTTATTCGATATTCTTTTTAATTCCTCTTATGTATGTCTCCATGGGACATATGATGGGAATGCCATTACCAAGCTTTTTATCAGGAATAGAGAATGGTGTTGCCTTTGGAATGACGCAGTTTTTATTAACATTACCAATTATGTACTTGAATCGTTCTTATTATGAACGTGGATTTCAATCATTGCGGATAAAAGCACCAAATATGGATGCACTGATTGCCATTGGTTCGCTGGCAGCCGTTATCTATGGAGTATTTGCTATTTATTGTATGGGATACGGTTTAGGTCATGGAGATATGGACATGGTAGAGCAATATCATATGGACTTATACTTTGAATCTGCAGGTACCATTTTAACATTAATTACTCTTGGAAAATATTTAGAAACTCGTTCCAAAGGTAAGACGAAAGAAGCTATTAGTAAATTAATGGATTTAGCGCCTAAGACAGCGATGGTCATTCGAAATGGAGTCGAAGAAGAAATTCCAGTAGAAGAAGTTGTTGTAGGTGACATTTTAGTTGTACGTGCTGGACAACAAGTTCCAGTAGATGGTATGATTATCGAGGGAAATGGCTCACTGGATCAATCAGCTTTAACAGGAGAAAGTATCCCAGTTGATAAGCAAGTAGGCGATAAAGTTATGGGAGCTACGATAAATCGCGCTGGTTATTTTAAATTTGAAGCACAAAAAGTTGGAGAAGATACGGCTATTTCTCAAATTATTACGTTAGTAGAAGAAGCAAGTAGCTCAAAAGCACCAATTGCTAAATTAGCAGATAAAATCAGTGGGGTGTTTGTTCCGATTGTTATTGGAATAGCGATTATGGCAACACTTATATGGTGGTTAGTGCTCGGTCAAACATTTGCCTTTGCTTTATCCATAGGAATTTCAGTTCTCGTTATTTCTTGTCCATGTGCCTTAGGGTTAGCGACACCGGTAGCTATTATGGTTGGTACAGGAAGAGGAGCGGAAAAAGGAATTCTCATTAAGTCGGCAGAAGCATTAGAAACAGCACATTCCATTCAAACGGTAGTGCTTGATAAAACAGGAACGATTACAGAAGGAAAGCCAAAGGTAACAGATGTGATTCCACTAGCTTCTATTACGGAGGAACAATTTTTACAAATTGCAGGCATGATGGAAGCACCATCGGAACATCCATTATCCAATGCAGTGGTGGAATATGCGAAAGAAAAACAGATTGTTTTTGAACAAGTAGAATCTTTTGAAACAGTTCCAGGAAAAGGAATTAAAGCATCTTATCAAGGTAATACTTATATCGCAGGAAATGCAGGATTTTTGGAAGAAGAAGGAATTTCTGTGAAAGATTATACAGAAAAAGCCAATGAGTTAGCCGAACAGGGAAAAACACCATTGTTTTTTGCAACAAAACAGAGTATATTAGGAATGATTGCTGTTGCTGATATTGTGAAATCTACAAGTGCAAATGCAATTTCTACACTAAAAGATATGGGAATTGAAGTTGTTATGCTAACTGGAGATAATGAGCGAACAGCTAGAGCAGTTCAGAAAGTCTTACATTTAGATCGTGTCGTAGCAGAAGTTCTTCCACAAGATAAAGAACAAGAAGTACGCCTAATTCAAGACTCTGGTAAGAAAGTTGCCATGGTTGGAGATGGAATTAATGATGCGCCAGCCCTTGCAAGAGCCGATGTTGGAATTGCCATTGGTGCAGGAACTGATGTAGCGATGGAATCTGCAGATATTGTATTAATGAAAAATGATTTACAAGACGTAGCTACTGCTATTCAACTTAGTAAAGCTGTTATGAAAAATATTAAGGAAAATCTTTTCTGGGCATTTTTCTATAACAGTATTGGGATTCCTTTAGCAGCAGGTGTCTTTTATATGAGCTTACATTGGAAATTAAATCCAATGTTTGGATCGGTTGCGATGAGTTTAAGTTCTTTTTGTGTTGTAACAAACGCTTTACGTCTAAAAATGTTTCAACCAAAAGGTATCAAACAGGTGGAAGGAAATCATATAGAGGGAGAGCAAGTTATCCAAACAACAGAACTTTCAACAGAAAGTCAAGAGGATAAAAAAACTCTTATGGAACATAATAGAAAAAATGATGAAGAAAAAGGAGATAAAGTCATGCAAAAAGTATTAACAATTGAAGGTATGATGTGTGCACATTGTCAAGGAAATGTGGAAAAGGCATTAAAAGCAGTAGAAGGTGTTTTAGACTGTACTGTTAATTTAGAAGCGAAAACAGCAACGGTAACATTAGAAAAAGAAGTGGACAATGAAGTTCTTATGAACACAGTAAAAGAAGCTGGATATGAGCCAATTTCTATCGCATAAGAGGTGAAAGAATGAGAGAAGAATTTCAAAGAACAGAAATTTTATTTGGCTCTGACAAAATGGCGACCCTTGCAAATTCAAGGGTTGCTGTTTTTGGCGTGGGCGGAGTTGGGTCTTCTGTTATAGAAGCACTCGCTCGAAGTGGAATTGGAACATTAGATATCATTGATTTTGATACGGTATCGATTTCTAACTTAAATCGTCAAATTGTGGCACTTTACAACACAATCGGACGTCCAAAAGTAGAAGTGATGAAAGAGAGAATTTTAAACATTAATAAAGAAGCTGTTGTTAATATTCATTGCTGCTATTATGGAAAAGAAAATGAAGATCAATTTCATTTTGAAGATTATGATTATGTCGTAGATGCCATTGATGTTGTTACTTCAAAACTTTTAATTGCACAAAAATGTCAAGAGGCGAAAACTCCTCTTATTAGTTCTATGGGAACAGGGAATAAAGTGCACCCAGAGTTATTAGAAATTAGTGACATTTATAAAACTTCTGTTTGTCCATTGGCAAAGGTTATGAGAAGAGAATGTAAAGCGAGGGGAATTAAAAAGTTAAAAGTTCTATATTCCAAAGAAGTAGCCAAAAAACCAATGCTAACAGAACAGATGATGGAAGAAGCTAAGGCAGCAGGAAGAAGAAGTATTCCGGGAAGTACAGCGTTTGTGCCATCGACAGCCGGACTTATCATTGCCAGTGCAGTTGTAAGAGATTTAACTGGAATCCAATAATGACATAGCGATTATGAAGACAAGTAACATTATATGTAAGATAGAAATTATAGAAAGAAAGGCAATTCTTAAAAAAGAATAGAAGAAATCACATGTTAAAAATAGGATCTCATGTTGGAATGAGTGGAAAAGAAATGTTTTTAGGCTCTGTAAAAGAAGCAGTGTCCTATGGTGCTAACACCTTTATGATTTATACAGG
>JADIML010000183.1 GCA_017694765.1 Candidatus Scybalomonas excrementavium | reverse complement strand
ATCATATAAACATAATGCAAATTATATCTCTTATGTAGTGATATATAATTTGATACTACTATTTAATTTTATTTATTTGGAGGTTTTTATTATGTCTAAGTTTACAAAGCAACCTGTAAATACATTAACATTAAATCCTTTTCAAACTATTGGAAAAGACTGGTTTTTAATTACAGCAAAAAAAGAGGATAAAATTAATACAATGACTGCTTCTTGGGGTGGTTTCGGAATTCTTTTTGGGAAACCAGTTGCCTATATTTTTATACGCCCTCAACGATATACAAAGGAATTTATTGATGCAAATTCTCACTTTTCACTCTCTGTACTACCAGAAACATATCGCAAACAACTGAATTATTTAGGAACAGTTTCTGGAAGAGACGAAGATAAAATAGCCAATTCTACTCTTCATATCCAAACAGAAGATGATATCCCATACTTTGAAGAATCTAAATTCGTCTTCTTATGTAAAAAATTATTTGCTCAAACCATGGATAAAAATTCATTTCTTGCTCCAAATATTATTGATAAGTGGTATGCAAATCAGGATTTTCATACTGTGTATATTGCAGAAATTGAATCTGTTTTACAAAAAAATAACTAACTACAAAGAGGAATTTTCTATAAAAAAGAGATTGGTAATTGCTACCCAACATACACATTTCTTTCTCTCAAGCATAAACTAAATTGAGGTGATAAATTATGAAATCTTATTGTAATACTAATTGTTCTTGTTTTAACTTTGATCAGGGAAAACATCCATTTGTTACAAATCTTTATAATCAAACTATGCAAAATGATGATTTTCGCAAATCTCTTTGGACTGGATGTAATTTACAGCTAACTCTTATGACGATTGCCCCTCATTCTGAAATTGGATTAGAAATTCATCGTGAGCATGATCAATTTTTATATATTGAATCTGGTCATGGAACTGTGATGATGGGTGATTGCAAAAATTGCTTGGATCGTCAGTATCATCTTTCACAAGGTTTTGGTATTTTTATTCCAACAAATACTTGGCACAATCTTATTAATGTTGGAAATTGTGAATTAAAATTATTCTCTATTTATGCACCACCACAACACCCATTTGGTACGATTCATCATACAAAATGTGATGCTGATAGAGCTGAACATTAATACTATATTTTTTAAAGTGTACCTTGCTTAATCTTTGCAACTTTCAGTTACTGCTAGTAAGGTACACTTATTGCTTACTTTTCGTTTTTTCTTTTCTTAATCTCCCGTTCCAATGTATCTGCAACCGTTTCCATTATTTTTATTCTTGCATACTGTTTATCATTGGCTTCTATCATATGCCATGGTGCTAATGTTGTAGAAGTATATAAAATCATATCGTTAATAGCCTCTTCATACTGCTCCCATTTTTCTCGATTTCGCCAATCTTCTTCTGTAATTTTCCATTGTTTTTTTGGATCATTCATACGAGCCATAAATCGTTTTTCTTGTTCATTTTTATCAATATGAAGCCAAAATTTTAAAAGAACAATTCCTTCATGGATAACATGTTCTTCCATCTCATTTAATTCCTGATAAGCTCGTTTCCATTCTTGTTCTGTGCATAAATGTTCAACACGTTCCACTAATACTCTTCCATACCAAGTTCTATCATAAATGCTAATATGACCTTTTTTTGGTAAAGTACTCCAAAATCTCCATAAATAGTGATGTTTCCTTTCTGTATCATTAGGAGCTGAAATTGGAATTACTTGATATCCTCTTGGATCGAGAGGTTCTGTTAATCGCTGAATAACCCCACCTTTTCCAGCAGCATCCCAACCTTCTAAAGCTAAAATAACTGGTATTCGCTCTTTATAAATAGCATTATGAAGCTCTTTTAATCTATTTTGTACGGCTTTTAGTCGTTTTTTATATTCTTTGTCCGTTAATTTTAATGTTAGATCTAATTGTTGTAAAAATGATGTTTGTATTTTTTTCTCTGAATTGCTTACTATATTTTCTCTGTGATTATTTTCTATTTGTTCTTTTTCTTCCTCATCTTTTTGTCCCTTATGATAACACGCATTTTGCATAGCTTTCATAACCGTAGATAATACTTTAATTGTTGCAAAATCCCTATGTTCTGCTTCAATTATTGTCCAAGGTGCTTTTTCACTATTTGTATGCTCTATCATTTGATCAATATCCATTACATATTGGATATAATGTTTTTGACATCGTTCATCTTCCTTTGATACTTTCCATGCCGTATCTTTTGAGGAAAGTAGATGTTTCATCCTTTTTTTCTGTTCTTCTTTTGAAATGTATAAAAATAACTTTATAATCACAGTTCCATCATCAACAAGTTGTTTTTCAAAGTTTTTAATTTCCTGAAAAGATTCTTTCATACGCTTTTGTGTTACTTCTTTTTTTCTGCTATTTTTTAATACTTTTTTATACCAACTCGTATCAAAAATAGTGATTCTGCCCTTTTCTGGTGTTTTTGTCCAAAATCTCCATAAAAAAGGATATTTTTTCTCTTCATTTGTCTCTTTTTCCGTTGCATAAACTGTAAATCCCCTTGCATCTAGTGGATGGATTAATTGATTAATAAGATACCCTTTGCCTGCCATACCAAATCCTTCAAATACAATGATAATAGGTATCTTTTTTTCTTTTGCCTCTCTTTGTAACATAGAAATCTGTGTTTCCATTTCTCTTTTTAACTTGCGATATTCTTCTTTTAAAATTGTTTTATTTACATCTATTTTTTCTAACACTATAGTTTCCTTCTTTCTTCGCATGAACTTTAGTCTTTTATTTATGAAATCTATTTTCTCTATACGCTGTATTCCTTTTTCATTTAGTATAGAACTTTTTTTAGAAACTATTCAAAAATGAAATGATAACTATAGTGTGAAAGCACACTTTATCCTTTTAAAACTCAAAAAGAGGGTATCGCTCCATCATCTATTTAGATGATTTTGCGACACCCTCTTTTCATCATATTATTCTTTTAAAAATATTTACGACTTCCCCAAAGACTACTCTTTTTTAAAGCCATATATTCTTCATATGCCATCTCTAAAATCTGTTTTTCATTCGAAAATTTTAGCAAATGATATGCTTCATGATATTTATAGTAGCCACTATCAATAAAATATTCTTCTCTTTGGGGTCTGCTATAATAGCTATCTGCCATCATTAAATACCAATGAACATTTTTATGAATCATATCATTCATAGTATTAAAGCTGTACTGACTTTTTCCAATATATTTAATAATGGATGCCGACACACCGGTTTCTTCTTTTACTTCTCTAAGGGCTGTTTCTTTATACTCTTCACCCGATTCGACTGTGCCTTTTGGTAAAACCCAGCCTTCATATTTGTTTTTGTAATTTTTGTATAAAAGTAAAATTTTCCCTCGGAATATGACCACACCACCACAGCTTGTTGCTTCAATCATTGCAATCCCTCCTGGTCAAAGCCATATGACTTTGGTGTGTTACTTATTAAGTAGTATACCTCTTTTTCTTTTTCTTTTCAACTATTTTCCACAAAACCAGTATTTCTTTCCTGTATTATATATATGGTAATTTTGTGTCAAACAAATATCATTTATATCATTCTATGTTTAACACGAGATATATAATTATTAATTATAACATTTTATATATTTTTATTCAAAATATATTAAAATTATATATAGTATTTCCAAAGAGATTTACAATAGAAATGAATCAGATTTTTTCAAACTTATTTGTTGCATCTTTAACAAAGCCATCTTGTATCACTCATTACAATTGATACTACTTATTATGGTAGTGATTTTAGATCTTATGTATAGAAGTAATCTTTCTATTTACGATAGCCGATTTTTAAAATCTTCATACCCAAATTGTTTTACAAGTTCCAAGTTTCCATCTACTTTTTCTAATACAATGGAAGGAAGTTTCATTCCATTAAATGTATTATTTTTTACCATCGTATAAATCGCCATATCTAAAAATTCTAATCGTTGTCCTATTTTTAACGGTTCTTCAAAAGAATAATCGCCAATAATATCACCTGCTAAGCAAGTCGGACCAGCTAAACGATAGGTATATGCTTTTTCATTTGCTAACCATGAATTTTTCAACGGTGGACGATATGGCATTTCTAATACATCTGGCATATGACAGGAGGCAGACGTATCCAATATGCCAATATCCATCCCATTATGAACGAATTCTAAAACAGTTGTTATAAGGCTACCTGCTTGATAAGCAATCGCTTCTCCTGGCTCCAAATACACTTCTAATCCATATTTCTGCTTCATATGACGAACGCAATCAATCAATAACTCTCGATCATAATCTTTTCTTGTAATATGGTGTCCTCCTCCAAAATTCATCCACTTCATTTGATAGAGATACGAACCAAACTTTTCTTCTACGGCGTCTAATGTCTTTTTTAAATCGTCCGAGTTTTGTTCACAAAGTGTATGAAAATGTAATCCATCCACATCTTCTAATAATTCTTCTTGAAAATTTTCAATCGTAATTCCTAAGCGAGAACCTTTCGCACATGGATCATAAATTTCATGGTCTTCTTGTGTCGAACATTCTGGATTAATTCGAAGTCCAATACTCTTGCCTTGCTCCTTCACTTGTTGTTTATATTTCATAAGCTGTGAAAAAGAATTAAAAACGATATGATCGCAATAAGAAATAATTTCTTCTATTTCATCTTCACGATATGCCGGAGCATATACATGATTTTCTTTGTTCATCTCTTCTTTTCCAAGCCTTGCTTCATATAAACCACTTGCTGTTGCCCCATCCAAATATTGACTAATGAGCGGGTATACCGAATACATAGAAAATGCTTTTTGAGCAAGCAAAATTTTACATCCACTTTGCTCCTTTATATCCTTTAGGATTTCTAGGTTTTGAATTAGTTCCTTTTCCTTTATTATGTAATAGGGTGTTTTTAATGTTTTTTCCTTCATTCCTTCTCCTCAATTAATCAACTAATGTTGGATTTTCTTCTACAACCCAAGGAAGTCCCCATTTATTCAATGCTTCCATAAATGGATCTGGATCAAACTCTTCAATATTATACACGCCAGCTTTCTTCCATGTTCCAGTTAATAGCATCATCGCACCAATCATAGCTGGCACTCCTGTTGTATAAGCTACCGCTTGTGAGCCTACTTCTTTATAACAACTTTCATGATCGCATACATTATAAATATATAATTTCTTTTCTTTCCCATCTTTTTTACCGATGAAAATACATCCAATATTTGTTTTTCCTTTTGTTCTAGGTCCTAAAGAAGATGGATCTGGAAGAACTGCTTTTAAAAATTGTAACGGAATAATTTCTTTTCCTTCATACATAATAGGTTCAATCGAAGTCATCCCCACGTTTTCTAAACATTTTAAATGTGTTAAATAGCTTTCACCAAATGTCATAAAAAATCGAATTCTCTTAATTCCAGGAATGTTAAGAGCTAAAGATTCAATTTCTTCATGATGAAGTAAATACATATCTTTTTCGCCAATTTCTGGGAAGTTATACACTCTTTTGATTTCCATCGGCTCTGTTTCAACCCAATGACCATTTTCCCAGTAAGAACCTTTTGCTGATACCTCTCGAATATTGATTTCTGGATTAAAATTTGTCGCAAATGGATAGCCATGATCCCCTGCATTACAGTCTAAAATATCAATATAATTAATTTCATCAAAATAATGTTTTAAGGCATAAGCTGAAAATACGCTAGTCACCCCTGGATCAAATCCGCTACCAAGAAGTGCTGTGATTCCAGCTTTCTCAAAGCGTTCTCGATACGCCCATTGCCATTTGTATTCAAACTTAGCGGTATCTTCTGGTTCATAATTAGCAGTATCTACATAATGAACTCCCGTTGCAAGACAAGCATCCATAATTGTTAAATCTTGATATGGCAATGCCAAATTTAATACAAGATCTGGCTGTTCTTTCTTAATTAATGCAATCAACTCATCTACATGATCGGCATCTACTTGTGCCGTTGTAATTTTTGTTTTCGTAGTTGGTTGTAATTTTTCTTTTAATGCCTCACATTTTGATACTGTACGGCTTGCAATACAAATTTCTTCAAATACATCACTATTTTGACAACATTTATGAATTGCTACACTCGCTACTCCACCGCATCCGATAATTAATACTTTTCCCATTTCATTTCTTCCTTTCTTTCTAAGCAAAATTCATTTTTTATTTCATAAGAAATACCTTGTTACAGGAATGTGTAAAAACATCAGTTTCCTCTGAAATAAAAAAGTACTACGTGCAACAATGCACATCTTGTTCTTTGTTTATTCTTTTATAAAATCTATAAGCATTTCTCGAATTACTTTGCATGCAACTGCTGTTGATGTACCACTGATATCCAACGGTGGACATAATTCGTTGACATCACATCCAATGATTTCGCAGTTTGACATGACAAGATGTAAGGCATCTAATAGCTCTAAAAAGCTTACCCCACCTGCTTCCGGTGTCCCTGTTCCTGGGAAAATAGATGGATCTAGTACATCTAAATCGACTGTTACATATACCTTTTGCCCTTTTAACCTTGAAACAGTTTCTCGCAATCCATCAAAGTTAAATTTATGCATATTCGTGTGAATTTTCGCCCAAAGAAATTCTTCCTTTGTTCCAGAACGAATACCAAAATGATGAATTTTATTATCTCCAACTAATTCCCAGCAACGACGAAGAACACTTGCATGGGATAAAGTTACCCCTAGATAATCCTCTCTTAAATCAGCATGAGCATCAAAGTGAATCATATGAAATTCTTCATGCTTTTTTGCAATCGCACGAATGCTACCAAGAGTTACTAGATGTTCTCCACCGATCATAAATGGAATTTTTCCATCTTCTAGTATAATATTTACTCTCTCTGTAATAGAGTCTAATACTTTTTCTGAATCTCCAATTGGAAGTTCTAGATCTCCACTATCAAAAAACTTTCCTTCTTCCAAATCTTTCTCCTTATACGGACTATAAGTTTCTAATCCATAGGATTCATTTCTTATAGCTTGACTTGCAAATCTTGTTCCTGGACGATAAGAAGTTGTAGAATCAAATGGGGCTCCAAATAATACAACCTCTGCTTCTTCATACTCCTTGTCGCATCCTATAAAAGTTACTACATTTTTATTCAACATCTTTTACTAACTCCTCCACATACGCTGGTAAAGCAAATACACCTCTATGTAATCTTGTTACATAATATTTTGTTTCAATTCCCTTTAAATTCCATTGCACATCATTTAAATCATCTAACGGATGATATTTTTTGGAAGCAAATCCAAATAGCCAGTGTCCAGATGGATAAGATGGTAAATGGGCTTGATAAATACGACTAATTGGAAATGACTCCAAAATACGGCGATGCATTCTTTGACATTGATACGCTTCTTCTTGGTAGAATGGACTTTCATTTTGATTGATCATAATTCCATCTTCATGAAGCGCATTATAACAATTTCCATAAAATTCTTTTGTAAACAAGCCTTCTCCCGCACCAAATGGATTTGGTGAATCGATAATAATCAAATCATATTCATCTGTTTTTGAACGAATAAAACGTAACCCATCTTCATGGTAGATTGTGACCCTTTCATCCTTTAAGCTGCACGCAATTTCTGGAAGGTATTTATAACAAACTTCTACTAATAAAGGATCCACTTCTACTACATCAATTTCTTCAATTTCCTCATATTTAATTAGCTCTCTAACAACGGCACCATCTCCGCCTCCAATGACAAGCACTCTTTTAACTGATGGATGCACAGCCATTGGAACATGAGTAATCATTTCATGATAAATAAATTCATCTTTTTCGGTTAACGTTAAATCTCCATCTACAACCAAAATTTTTCCAAACTCTTTGGAATCTAACACATCAATTCTTTGAAAATCGCTTTGTCCGCTAAAAAGCTGTTTTTCAATTCGAATAGAAAGTTTTACATTTGGTGTATGCTCATCAGAAAACCACATTTCCATCTTTACTTCTCCTTTATCACATTTAAATGTTCAATCGCTGGATCTTCTGGTCCCGTCATAGAGCACCCTTTTTCTTTTGCATAGCGAATATAATCTAAAATTTTATCTGTAATTTCTTCTCCAGGAGCTAAAATCGGGATTCCTGGTGGATAACACATAACAAACTCACTACAAATCCGTCCAACTGTATCCTCTAATTTTAAAGATTCTTTCTCTGCATAAAAAGATTCCTGTGGTGTCATCACAACCTTTGGGGATATATACTCTCTAGAAAGCATACCAGTGCTATCTTTTTGATAACGGCGTTTAATATCAGCTAAAGCACTTACAAGGCGTTCCACTTCTTGTATTCTATCTCCAATTGATAAATATGCTAAAATGTTTCCAAGATCTCCAAACTCAATCTGAATATCGTATTCATCTCTTAAAATATCGTAAACTTCAATGCCTGCAAGTCCAATATCTAATGTATGAATTGATAATTTTGTGGCATCAAAATCAAATACACTATCCCGATTGATCAAGTCTTTTGAAAATACATAATATCCACCAATTTTATTAATCTCTTCTCTTGCATAATCAGCTAACCCGACAACTTTTTTAAAATGCTCTTTACCACGAAGTGCCAAATTTCTTCTTGAAACATCTAAACTTGATAGCAATAAATAAGATCCGCTTGTTGTTTGCGTTAAATTAATAATCTGTCTTACATATCCAGCATTGACATTTTTCCCAGTCAGTAAAAAGGAACTTTGTGTCAAACTACCACCTGATTTATGCATACTTACAGATGCCATATCGGCTCCAGCTTCCATAGCAGAAACTGGTAAATTTTCTCCAAAATAAAAGTGAGTTCCATGTGCCTCATCTACAAGTACTTTCATACCATACTCATGAGCCATCGCTACAATCCTCTTTAAATCCGAACAAATTCCATAATAAGTAGGATTATTCACAAAAACCGCAACTGCATCTGGATTTTCTTTAATCGCTTGTTCTACCTGAGATACTTTCATCCCTAAAGCGATTCCCAAATGGTGATCCACATCTGGATTCACATAAACTGGTTTTGCTCCACAAAGTACGAGAGCGTTAATCGCACTCCGATGAACATTTCTTGGAAGTATGATCTTATCTCCTTG
>JADIML010000182.1 GCA_017694765.1 Candidatus Scybalomonas excrementavium | reverse complement strand
AATCATGCACCATATTTGTATCAATATCAGCACAGTCCTTGAACCCAACAATTTGCCATCCTTTACTGTTAGTTTTCAAGTCCCCAAACATCTCGCTAAATTGGGATTTGACCAATTTATCATAATATTTCAGCTGTTCTTTTCTTATATTTATTATACAATCTAATTTTTGTAAAATATCAACTATTTTTTTTTGTTGAATTAAACTTGGAACGTTTATTTCAAATTCTTCAATTTGTTTTGCACTAATATTAGGCTGTGCACAACCAAAGGCATTAGCTTCAATGTATTGTTTAAATACAGGAGAGGTACAGTAATAATAGAGAAAATCTTTTATTACTAAATTTTTGTCTGGGATTATATTACCAACACGTTGGTTTAATAATGCTCTATCTCTTGCTTCATATATTCCAATCTTTCCTACAGTTGCCCCAGACATTGCAACTAAAATACTTCCTTGATTCACTCTAAATTCTGGATGACTATCCCAGAATTCTTCTGAATAACATATATCATTATTAATACTGACTTTTTCATCATTGATATTTCCAATTCGAATTAATGGAATTCCTTGATTTACAAACTTTGAACTTTTAAAGGCATAACCACCTTGTACTTTTGCTATATCTCCTATTTTCATATCTCATTCCTATATCTCTTCATCTCTTAACAGTTTTCTTAGTTTCATTATATTTCTCTGAACTTCCTCTTCCATCTTCTCAATTCTATCCAATATCACTGCTGGTGGATCATAATGTACTTCTTCATACTCAATTTCTTTATATTTATTAATAGATAAATCAAAGTCATTTTCTCTAATTTCCTCTACATCCACAAAGAAACTTTGTTCTGTTCGTTTTCTATCTTTTTCTTCTTCAAGGTTATGGAATCGTTTTATGATGTCTTCGATATCATTTTCTTTCACTTGCTGACGTTTATCGTCCAAAGAATATCCATCTGCTTTCATGTCATAGAACCAAACGTTATCGGTTCCACCTGCTCCTGTTTTTGTGAAGATTAAAATAGCTGTGGACACTCCTGCATATGGCTTAAACACTCCAGAAGGCATGGAAATAACCGCATCCAATTTATGATTATCTATAATCTCTTTTCTAATTTGTTTATGTGCCTTACTACTTCCAAACAATACCCCATCTGGCACAATAACTGCTGCTCTTCCACCATTTTTCATAATTCTTAAAAATAATGCTAAGAATAACAATTCTGTTTTCTTTGTCTTACACACCTTTAATAAATCTGCGGATACTCCTTCGTAATCAAGACTTCCTTTAAATGGAGGATTGGCTAAAATCAATGTATATTTCTCATTATCATCATTTTGTTCGGATAAACTATCTTTATATTCGATGTTTGGATTATCCACACCATGTAACATCATATTCATGGCTCCAATTCGAAGCATCGTTCTATCCATGTCAAATCCATAAAACATTTCATTGTTAAAGTGTTCTCTAAGTCCTGCATTTAAAAATAAATCCGCCTCGTGTTCTCTTAAGTAAGTTTGTGCTTCTACAAGAAAACCAGCAGAACCCATAGCTGGATCGCAAATAATATCTGATGGAGTAGGTTTTACTAAATCCACCATCATTTTAATAATATGTCTTGGTGTACGGAACTGTCCATTTGTCCCTGCCGTTGCTACTTTAGACAGCAAGTATTCATATAAATCCCCTTTGCTATCCGCATCTCCAAGCTCTAGTCCATCAATTCCATCAATTAACTTTGTAAGCATAGCAGGAGTTGGAATTTTAAAAATCGCATCACCCATATATTTACTATAAGCAGACTCACCATCAGAATGAAGATTTTTAATAAATGGAAACACTCCATTTGAAATAATGTCATAGATTTCTCCAGCATCTCCTAAGTTTTTAAATTTACTCCAACGATAATTTTGATATTCTGCTGGAAATATCCCTTCATAAGGTAAGCCCAAAAAGTTGGATTCATTCTCCTTTATCGTTTCTACATCATCTAACTGTTTAATAAATAGAAGATATGTGAACTGCTCGATTACTTCTAAAGGATTTGTAATCCCACCAGTCCAAAATACCTCCCATATTTTATCAACTTTATTTCTCAATTCACCTGTAATCATAATTTATCTATATCCTTTAACTTTTTTATTCCATTATAGCATGGAATTGTAGATAAATTCTATATCTTTTCATTTCTTAATATATAATGATTCATATATACGAACAGAAAGAGATTACGCTTTTCATAGGAAAATTTAGTAACTTTATAACTGGTCCCATAGTTACTATCCTTATTATAGAAAAAAGCCTCCTCCAGTCAAAAAAACTGAAAAAGGCCTAAAAACAATAAATCTATCTATTATTCCTCTTTACTTTTCTCTCTCTCTACTTCCCATACCATATTTTCTTGATACCCAGCTCGTTTCTCTTTCAACAATACTTCTTTTATCTCTTGCAGTTCATCTACACATATATTTTGCAACTTTTTTAGCCTTTGCTCACTTAATATCACTTCTGATTTAGCTTCATTGTAATATTCTTTCTGATATTTCCACAAATAGAGTTTTTCTTTGTATCTTTGTTTTAAAGTTTGAGCAATCAATAACCCCTCTGGATCAAAATCACCTGCATAGTAAAAGAAACTATCTTCTTGTAATTGATCCATTAACAACATAGTAGATAAGCGTAATTGACCGTTTGTACAAATGGCGGATATTTCTTTATTGCTTTCAATTAGCATAGAAAATACAGCTGGATTTTCTACTACATAAATAATTTCATTTCCCCAAATTTTATCCAAATTTTGTATAGTTAATAATGTCAGTTGAAGCGGTTCTTTTAATCTATAATACCCTTCTATTCCTTCGTGTAATTTTCCATTTTGCATTATTCCATGAAGTCCATAGGTCAATACATAGTTGGATAAATCATCATTTAAAATCCCAGCTTCATATAAAAGACGATTTCGTTTTTCTGGACGGCTCTCCCCTATTTCTTCTGTATCAACATCAAAATAATCCTGTATAAAGTAGAGGAATAATTTCCCTGCCATTGTACTTTCATCGAAGAAATGTGGATTTCCTGTCATTTGACTTGCAAAAACAGGAAGTCGTTTCACTTTATGTTGAAATCTTGGTAAATGTTCAATGGCATAGCAGAAATTTTTTAATATCGTTTCTAACTCTTCTTGATCTTTTTTATATTGTTGCTGGATTAACTGATATCCTAGTGCGGTATTTTTATCATCAATCACTTTTTCGAACCACTGTTTTCCACGCTCTCCTATATACTTATCTTTGATCACTTGAAAGAAACCTTGCTTTTGTTCTGCCTTGCTTTGTTCCACTTCTTTTTTCACAAGTAAAGGTTGTCCAAAATATTGCTCTAATATCTCTTCCCATGTAAAAACAGAAAATTTACTTTCTTCCAACGCTTTTTGTAATAGCGTCATGGATATGGTAATTGTCTTATTGTTAATATAGTCCTTTTGAAGAAATCCTCCTAATTGGATTTTTTCTTCTGCTGTCAACTTCGTTAATACAATCTTCCCCCCAAAATGTCCTAAACTGGCATATTTTTCTCTCATTTTATGAAAGACTTTTTTATACACATCTCGACTTTTAAAATAAGATTGACATTCCTCTCTATCAACTTTTAACTTATCAAGATTCTGCAATTTCATCACCTACTCGCTCTACAAGTGTTCGAATAATTCCATTCCAAACATAAGAAATAACTCCTACGCACTTTGCATTTTCCGGGCGGACAAGTTGGTAAATAGCAATACTAGGAACTGTTTCATAATCTCCCCATAAAATCTGAGAATTTAACATAAAGTCGAACTCAAATTCTACCATAAGACGGAACATATCTTTAATATTCATCTCATCATCAACACCTGCAAATGCCTCATCTAAAGAAATGAGTTTTGGAGCATCTTTTCTAGCT
>JADIML010000181.1 GCA_017694765.1 Candidatus Scybalomonas excrementavium | reverse complement strand
ATCATAAGTTTTCGAATAATGGCTTCATCTTCGCTAGAATCGACTAATAGTCCTATTTCATTAACACCTGTAGATGAAATAAAACAAATATCAGCTAAATAACGATTCAAGTGTTCTTGAGCAGGATATCCAACAAATGAGAAATTTTTGGCATTAAAATTACCGCCTATTAATATAAGATGAATATTTGTATGTTTAGATAAAGTTTCTGCAATGAGAAGAGAATTTGTAATTACCTTTAAGTGAGTATAGCGAAATAGCTCTTCTGCGATTTCAATAGAAGTTGTACTACTATCTAAAAAAATAGTAGAACCGTCGTTAATATATTTGATTGCTTTAGAAGCGATGATTTTTTTTGAATTTAAAAACAGATTTTTTCTAACATGAATGGATAATTCTCCGTTGATCTTTTTCGTTAAAACAGCACCACCATGTACTCTTTTTAAAAGACTTTCATTCTCTAATTCTTTTAGATCTCTTCGGATTGTTTCTGTAGAAACATGAATAGAGTTACTTAAATCTTGGACTAATACTTTACCTTCTTCGTAAAGTTGTTTTAATATAATTTCTTTTCTTTCTTCTGCAAGCATAGAGATTTCTCCTTATATTAATCAAAATGAAATTCATAAAAATTATATCATATTAGAAAAAAAAGTAAAGGAGTTTATATAATAGAATCAACATAAATCCAAAAAAGTTAAAAAAGAGTGGTATACAGAACAAAAACTCACAAAAAACAATAAAAAACAATAAAAAATTGTTGATTTATATGGAAAAATATTGTAAAATACAAAGCGTAGACGTTTACAATATAGGAATTATGCTGATAAAAGGAAGAGTTCATGAATTTAAAAGTTGTGAATTTATCCAATAGTCAGACAAACTCTTTAAGAAAAACTTATAAGAATCAATAGTTAGTTGTTCATGGAAACAAATATCGAAACCTCAAGATATTTGTTTTGGTACAATTTTTAGAAAGGAAAATATGATAATTATTTTGGGAGAATGGTTATCATATAAGGAGTGAAAATGGATGTTATTTGTAGCGCAGAATTTCTGAAAGAAAAAGTATTACCGGAAACTAAGATTGCACTTGTTGTTGGTAGTGGACTTTCTGGTATCGTAAAAAAAATGGAAGAAACGAAAACCATATCTTATTCAGAAATTCCAGGTTTTTTACAGTCAACCGCACCGACTCATAAGGGAGAAATGGTAATCGGAAAATTATTTGGAAAATCAATTATTTGTATGAATGGAAGATTTCATTATTATGAAGGATATGATATTCAAGAAATCACAGAGTATATAAAAGTTTTAAAATTGTTGGGGATTGAAACAATTATTTTAACAAATGCTTCTGGTTCTATGAAGAAAAATGAGATCAAACCAGGGGATTTAGTAGTGATTGAGGATCATATTAACTTATCTGGATTAAATCCGTTACGAGGAAAGAATGATGAAACTTTTGGACCAAGATTTGTAGATATGTCAAATGCCTATTCAAAAGATCTTATTCAAAAAGTTTTAGAACAAAGTGGAGATGTTGTAAAAAAAGGAAATTATGTGTTTACAACAGGACCAAGTTTTGAAACAGCTGCAGAAATTAGAGCATTTCGTATGCTAGGTGGAGATATTGTTGGAATGTCAACTGTTCCAGAAGTCATTATGAGTGCGTATTGTGGTTTACAAACATTAGCGATTTCTTGTGTTTCCAATTATGCTACAGGAATTGATGGATCTAATGTAAGTGATGAAGAGTTAGAAAGAGTAACTGGTTTAGCACAGGATAAGTTTTCAGAAGTGATAGAAGAATTATTTATGAAGTTGTAGGGGAGAAGGGAAAATGGAAGCAGTTTTAGAAGGGAAAGAATTAAAGAAAGTAAGAATTGCTATTTTAGTAGTTTTATTATTAACAATTTTAACTCAGCTTATTGATAATGCATTCAATTTAATAACACCAATTTTAGTTGAGAAATTTAGCATTTCTACAGATGTAGCAAGTTGGGTTGCTTCATTAGGTGGAATTGGCATTGCAATTGGTTTTTTTGCTTTTTCAAGCTTTACCGATTTCTTTAGTGAAAAGAGATTATTGATACTGGGCCTTATTTTATTTTGCATACCATCTGTCATTGGATTATTATTCCAGAGTTCTTATTATGTGGTGGTAATCGCGCGTTTTATTCAAGCAGTTGGTGGTATTTCTACATCCGCTTTATACTTAGTGTTAATTGCCCGATACTTACCGGCAAGTGAACAAGTAATATGGATGGGGCTTTCAACAGCCAGCTTTACACTTTCAACAGTAATTGGAACATTAACAGGTGGTTTCATGTCCACTTTCTTAGGATGGCAATGTATTTTTTATATTCCATTTATTGCGTTATTAGCATTTCCAGTTATTTTAAAATGTTTACCGGATAATCCAAAACAAAAAAGCAATGTGGATTATATTGGATTTTTGATATTAGCGATCTTTTCTATCAATGTAAACTTTTTAATATCAAATCCAAGTATTATATTATTGGTTACAACAATTGTTCTTATCGTTATTTTTAGCCTTTATATAAAGAAAGCAAAATATCCAATTGTATCAAGTAGATTTTTTGGGAATAAAGATTATGTAATTACACTATGTGCAACATTTTTCTATTATCTATCTCAAGTAGCCTTGGTATTTATTACACCATTTTTATTACAGGCACTATTTAATTATTCATTAGAAAAAGTATCTCTTATTTATATTGTGCCATATACAGTATCTGGTATTATTGCGATATTCTCAGGTTCTGTTATTAATAAAATTGGAATGAAACCAACATTGACATTAGGGGCAATTCTTATCATTGTAGGATTTGTATTAGGAGGTTGTCTATCCTATATTGGTGTTAATTATGTTATTGTTGTATTGACGATTATTACAGGTGGATATGCTTTATCGTTTGCACCATTATTGACAAGAGCGATTACCACTTTACATGAAGAAGAAGTGGGAACAGGAATTGGAATTTTTAACTTTATCGTTCGAGTTGCAAATGCGTTAGGAATTTCAATAACAGCATTTTTATTGAATTCAACATTTATACAAACAACGATTATATCATTAGATAAAAAAGAAATGACACCATATACAAATATTTTCTTATTTTTAGCATTGATGACATTGATTGGTATTGTAATTTATCTAATTTCATATAAAAAGGAGGAAAAATAAATGATGCAGTTAACAATGGAAGATATTATTGAAAAGTTAAATTTAGTTCCATTAAGTGAAGAAGGGGGATTAGTTGCTGAAACTTATCAGAGCGAAGAAACTTATGAAAATCGTAAAGTTGGATCTGCTATTTATTATTTCTTAACAGAAAACTCTTTTTCTCATTTGCATAAATTATCCGCAGATGAAATGTGGCACTTCTATTATGGGGATCCAGTAGAAATTATTCAAATTGATGATGCAACAGGAGAAAAATCTATCCATAAATTAGGTATGGATTTACTAAACGGAGAAACTCCACAAGTTCTAGTAAAGAAAAATGTTTGGCAAGGTGCTAGAATTATTCCTGGCGGAACAATGGGATTTACTTTAATGGGAACAACCATGTCTCCTTCCTATATGGATAATGATTTTATTTTTGGTTCAAGAGAAGAGATGCTCAAGAAATTCCCTGAGCACGCAAAAGATATTGAAAAAGTAACAGGTGAATTAGTTTATAAGTAAGAAGGAGTCATACAATGAATTGCAAAACTTTAGAATGGAAAAACAAACAGTTAATTTTGATTGATCAGACAAAACTTCCTAATGAAGTGGAATTTGTAACTTTAAATACATTACAAGGTGTTTTTGACAGCATTAAAGATATGATCGTAAGAGGAGCACCAGCGATTGGAGTAACAGCTGCATATGGAGTTGCCATTGCTGCTAATAATATTGCAATTGATACAGTAGAAGAATTCAAAACAGAGTTATTAAAACAATGTGAGTATTTAGAAACTGCTCGTCCTACTGCTGTAAACTTAAGCTGGGCAATTCATGAAATGGAAAAGGTTGTAACAAATTATACTGGCGATTCTGTAGAAGAATTGAAAAAACAGTTAGAAGAAGCAGCCATTGATATTCATAATTCTGATATTGCCATTAATAAAGCAATCGGAGAAAATTTATTATCTTTATTAAAAGATAACGATACCGTTCTTACTCATTGTAATGCGGGTGCATTAGCTACAACAGAATATGGAACAGCATTATCCCCATTTTATCTTGCAAAAGAAAGAGGAATGACATTAAAAGTCTATGCTGATGAAACAAGACCGAGACAGCAAGGTGCAAGATTAACGGCATTTGAACTATTTAATGCAGGTGTTGATGTTACTTTAATTACCGATAATATGGCAGCAGAAGTCATGAAAGAAGGAAAAATTAATGCTGTTATTGTAGGATGCGATCGCATTGCTAGCAATGGAGATACTGCAAATAAGATTGGAACATTAGGCGTTGCAATTTTAGCAAATTATTTTAATATTCCTGTTTATATTGCAGCTCCAACACCAACAATTGATATGGAAATTGCAACAGGAGCAGATATTCCAATTGAAGAAAGAAATGGCGAAGAAATTACCATTATCAATGGTGATTATGTAGCTCCAAAAGGAGTGAAAACATACAATCCTGCTTTTGATGTTACACCATCCGAACTGATTACAGCGATTGTAACAGAAAAAGGGGTTGTAAGACCACCATTTAAAGAAGGATTAAAAGAATTATTTGAAATTAAATAATACAATATAATAACAAAAACAATATTATACAATGTTCAAATAATTGTAATAATAAAGATGGATGCTAGGATTTTGAAAAGAGAGGGATTTCCTTTGGATTGTTCAAAAATTCTAGCATTTAATCTCGTTTACAAAAACGATGAAATAGATAGGAGGTATTTCGATGGAAAGAGTAGGAATTTTAGGAGCCGGCTTTATTTCTCATTCTCATGCAGAAGCATTAAGAAATTGTGGAATTGAAGTATATACGATTGTAGATCGTTCAGAAACAGCAGCCAAAGATTTTGCAGCAAGATGGGATGTTCCACATTATGGAACACAAGCAGAGATTTTGTTTGATGAATCTATTAGTGCAGTTCATATTTGTACGCCACCGGATACGCATTATGAAATTGTAAAACGATTGTTAGAAGCAGGAAAAAATGTTATTTGTGAAAAACCATTATGTTTTTCCAATGAAGAAGCGAAAGAATTAGAACAATTAGCAGTTCAAAAACAACGAAAATGTGCAATTAATCTAAATGTTAGATACCATAATATGTCAGATAAAGTAAAAGAATTTGTGCAAAAAACATCTTTTGGAACCGTACATTTTGTACATGGGCGTTATTTACAACAATTTCATTTACTACCAACGTTATATAATTGGAGGTACATACCAGAACTTTCAGGCAAAATGCGTGCTGTAACAGAGATTGGAACACATTGGTTTGACATTGTTCAATATGTTACGGGGCTAAAAATTGTTCAAGTATCCGCTATATTTGGAAACTTTAATCCAGACCGAGTTTTAAAAGATGGAATGATGCATACAACGGAAGAATTTCCAGAAGAAAAAGAACATCTTGTGCATATAGAATCGGAAGATGTAGCATTGATCCACTTTAAATTAAGCAATGGAGCGATTGGCTCTGTCGTATTATCCGAAATATCACATGGATATTCCAATTACCTTACATATGAAATTACAGGTTCTAATATGACAGTTGGTTGGAATTCACAAAATAATAATGAAATTTATTATAATGAAGATTTTTCACAGACAAATATAATAAAAGATGGTTTTGGAAATGGATTTAATGATTCACTTCAACGATTAATTGCTGATTTTTATAGCAATGATGCAGAAAATAATAAGTATCCTACATTTGAGGAAGGTGCTAATATTGTGCGTATTTGTAATGCTGTATATGAAAGTGCCATTCATAACTCAAAATGGATCGATGTAGAATAGAGGTATAAAAATGTTTACGCAAGCCCAAAAAAAAGAAGTTATAAAATATGGAAAAAAATTGGTAGACTATAATTTAACGAGTGGTACAGGTGGGAATATTAGTCTTTATGATCCTAAGGATAAAGAAATTCTCATCACACCATCTGGATTTGATTTTTATGAAATGACAGAAGAAGACTTAGTGATCATTGATTTAGAAGGAAATGTACTAGAAGCAAAATCTGGACAAAAACCATCTAGTGAATGGATGATGCATGGTGTTTTTTATAAAAATAGAGAAGATTTACAAGCTATTATTCATGCACATACTGTTTATGGAACGGTTTTAAGTTGTTTGCGCGAGCCATTAAAACCAACACATTACATGGTTGCTGTTGCAGGAGAAGATATAAGGGTTGCAGAGTATGCAACGTTTGGAACAGAACAGTTATCAAGGAATGCCTATGAAGCAATGCGTGATAGAAAGGCAGTTATCTTAGCAAACCATGGAATTTTAGGTGGAGAAATCAACTTAGATAAGGCATTTAATGTAATTGAAGAAGTAGAATATTGTTCCAAAATATATTGCATTGCCAAAAGCGTAGGAGATCCAGTTATTTTAGATCGAGATGAAATGGAAGTTATGAAACATAAATTTCAAAATTATGGGAAAAATGTAAAAAAGCATTGATAATAAGAAAAGCCCTAGAGATAGGAAATCTAGGGTTTTTTATACAATAGATAAATTTTTATTTTTTGATATATTATGAGAAGAATAGGAGCAGTGAATGGAATAAAAAGAATTTCAATATCTTGACAAAAAAGTTCTATTTGATATAATTGTATCAACCATATTTGGATTTCATAAAAAATATATTAGATAAAAGAAGGAGTACAAGAATGGACGATTCTGACAGTGAAACTGCCAAGGATAATTATATAGAGGAAATACGAAGGCATGATTTATTAAGTCCGATTATGGGCAATTTGATAAATGGTGCCTATTTCTATTTCTATCAATTTTATCAAGATGATGGGTAGTATATAGGCAGTGTGTAGCAAACAATATAAGTATATAAGAAGAATAAAAGGAGAAAAAAGAGTATATGGATTCGATTCCCCAACAAATATTGATACAGTTAATTTTAATTTTAGTAAATGCTTTCTTTGCATCAACAGAGATTGCACTCTTATCATTGAATTCAGGAAAGTTAAG